>NZ_JAXOQA010000028.1:0-24206 GCF_047307945.1 Commensalibacter sp. A3DC
TCCATTCGAAACAATTTCAAATTTTGTATACAAGGAAAACCTGTAATAAATTTTATCTTTAAAAGATAAAAAATTATATGGTACTAGAATACTTCATTGATTGTTTGAACAGTTTTGAAATTAAGATAATGAGCTATGCAGTAAAAGAAATTTTTCTTACCTTGCAGGGAGAAGGCTATTTTGCAGGCAGGACAGCGGTTTTTTGCCGTTTCTCCGGTTGTAACTTGTGGTCCGGACAGGAAAAAGACCGAGCTACTGCGATTTGTCAGTTTTGTGATACAGATTTTGTCGGAATGGATGGTTCTGGTGGTGGACGATTTGAAGATGCAAATTCGTTGGCCATAGCTATTGAAAAACATTGGGGAGAAAGGGACACTTCCTATCGTTTTGTTGTTTTTACCGGAGGGGAACCTTTGTTGCAGCTAGATAAATCCTTGATTGATGTTCTGAAGAAAAAAGGTTTTTTTATTGCTGTTGAGACAAATGGAACGATGCCTGTACCAAAAGGGGTGGATTGGATTTGTGTAAGTCCCAAACAAGGGGCTGCCCTAATGCAAATGCATGGGGATGAATTGAAATTAGTGTATCCACAAGAAGCGATGAATCCCCAGAAATTTGAATCATTATCTTTTAAGAGTTTTCGTTTGCAGCCTAGGGATGATGAGCAGAGAGATAAACATTTGCGTCAGGCAATCCAATACTGTCAGGATAATCCAAAATGGTACCTTTCATTGCAAACACATAAATTAATAGGAATTCCATAATGAAAAAAACAGCAGATTTTTCAGAAGGGGCCCTGGTTTTATTTTCGGGAGGCCAGGATTCAACAACCTGTTTGGCCTGGGCTTTGACACATTTCCCAATTGTCGAGACGCTAGGATTTGATTATGGACAACGTCATTTTGTGGAAATGGAATGCCGTTCGGTAATTCGCGAAAAGATCTTGAATATTCAACCGGAATGGAAAGAGCGTCTTGGAGAGGATCATATTTTGAAATTATCAGATTTGGGAGCGATTTCTGATACATCCTTAACGCGGGAAACCGAAATTGAATGGAATAAGCAGGGATTACCTTCGACCTTTGTTCCTGGAAGGAATTTACTTTTTTTAACTTATGCCGCGATTATTGCAAACAGAAGAAATTTGCGGCATTTGGTTGGTGGCATGTGTGAAACAGATTTTTCAGGATATCCTGATTGTCGGGACGATACGTTAAAAGCTTTGCAGGTTGCGCTTAATCTGGGAATGAATACGCGATTTGTTTTGCATACACCATTAATGTGGCTTGACAAGGCTGCAGAATGGAAATTGGCTGAAACTTTGGGAAATGATTCACTTATTGAATTAATCAATAAGGAAACGCATAGTTGTTATTTGGGCGATCGTACCCATTATCATGAATGGGGATATGGTTGTGGTCATTGTCCTGCCTGCGAATTACGTCAGGCTGGATGGGAGACCTATTTGCGGCAAAAGGAAATGTTTGGTGTTTGATTTGGTTTTTACTCGTCGTTATTCTATGGGGCATCGTTTGATTCACGGGGCTGGAGATATTTGTGCCACACCGCATGGGCATAATGAAGAGGTGAGCGTTTATTTAAAGGCTCATGAAGCGGAAAGACTGGATGGTTCTGCAAATATGGTCCTTCCTTTCTATTATGCAAAAAAGAAATGGCATCAATTTGTGGATGGTTCCATAGATCATTCTTTTCAGCTTTCAGAAGATGATCCCCTTTTGCCCTGGTTTATCAAAAATGAACCAAAACGTGTAAGGCATTTAGTCGTGACACCAGGTGATCCAACAACTGAATTAATGGCTTGTTTATTAATGATCAAGGTCAATAAAATTTTGGATGCAGAAAAAACCGGCTTATATTGTTTTAAAATCGATATCAAGGAAACCCCGACAAATACGGTCAGTTTTTCGGGCAATCCTTTTGATTTTGTTCCCCAATCGGAAAATGGACAAGGTCATTGGTGGGAACGGCCGGATATGTCAATTTCTGATTTGGAAATCTAGAGGGTGAGTTGATATAATATCGTGTGACGACTGGTACAATCTTCCAGTTCCATTGTTGTCGGAATATTATATTCATGAATAGGGAAAAGTTCTTCTTTGGGTAAATAATTACGTCCAGGATCTGCAATAATGACCTGTGCACCGGTGGCGGCACATTTTTTTAGCCAGGGCCAGATATGCCTGGTCATCGGGGCTTCATAACAAACGTCACCACAAAGAATTAGATCCCATTGACAGGGTAGTCCAACAATATTTTTGGAATTTTTATCTAGAAGAATATGATTGGCCTTTGCATTTGATGCACATGCTTGCTGTGCCAGAGGGTCAATATCTGCGACTTCAATAAATTGCGCGTTGTTTTTGCCCGCTGCAATGGCGGCAATTCCACATCCTGCTGCAAAATCCAGGACTTTTTTCTGTTTAACAAATCGAGGATGATCTATAATATACCGTGCGAGTGCTTTTCCTCCAGGCCAGGCAAAAGCCCAGAAAGGCGGTTCAATATTTTGCTCGGCAAGCCAGTTTTCAGTCGCTTGCCAAATAGGTGTAATATCACTGGCTTGATAAAGTGAAATTTCCGGAACAAAATCAACTTCTTTTAAAATGGTATAATCGGAAATAAATTTTTGGAATAGTGCCGGATTCATTGAAAAATATTTCCCATTAATAAAGCCAAGGCGATCAATATACCGGCATCACGATTGGATTTGAACAATATTAGGCAACAGGTTGGGTTGCATAAGTCAAAGTTTTTAAGCTGCCATATAAAATGGCTCAAGGGTAAGAGAAGGGCACAGAAAGAAACCCAGCTATTCTGATTTAAAATCATGGCAATCAATAACATTATGATACAAAAGCCATAATTTGTACCCACGAAAATCTTTCCTGCCTCCCCGGCCCATCGGGCGGTTGATTTGACACCAATTCGTTGATCATCTTCTATATCCTGATATCCGTAAATAGTATCAAAACCGATTTGCCAAAAAATAGTTGCGGTATATAACGCAAATTGGGACCAGGATAAACAGCCTGTAGCGGCGGTATATCCAAGGGGGGCACCAAATCCAAATGTAAATCCCAGAACAAGTTGTGGCCAGGCAAAAATTCTTTTTGCACCAGGATAGAGAGCAACAAGAATTAGGGAGGAAGCGCCCAAAAGCCATGAAAGCGGATTTAGCTGTAATAGAATGAGAAAACCAAGAGCCAAGAGAACAAGTAAAAAACAAACTGCTCTTTTTAGGGAAATTGTATTATTTGCAAGGGGCCTTTGTTGTGTTCTGGTAACCTGACGGTCAAAATCACGATCCCATATATCATTTACAACACAACCGGCGCTGCGCATGATGATACTGCCCAGCGCAAAAAGAAATATGAGTTTTAAGCGTATTGCCCAATTGATTTGATGGGGTAATAGGATTCCCCATAACCCCGGGATAAAGAGAAGCCAGTTTCCAATCGGGCGATCCAGTCTGGATAAGATGGCATAAGGTTTTAAGGAAGACGGTAAAAAATTAATCCAACTTGATACATTGATATCAGAATATGATGATTTTTGATTCACAGTTAATTCCAAAAGGTAAATTTGTGCCTGAATATCGAGGATGGTGTAAAAGCTTTATGGATTTTATAGTATAAAACTGTTTTTTTACTAGAAAAAGATTGTTTGAATATTTTGTTACAGAATGGTGGAATGAATGTCTTTTGTACCGCGTATCTATATTGATTTAGATCAATCTATAACATTGGTTGCAAATGAACCTTGTTATTTATCCGCTACAATTGTTCATTATCTAGGAAATGTTTTACGATTGAAAAAAGGTGGCAGAGTTATTTTGTTTAATAACCGAGATGGAGAGTGGATTGGTGAAATAGAGCATATATCCAAAAACAAAGGGGTTGTTCATCTGTTGGAGCAGGTAAGGTTACCCATTCTTGCTCATGGACCAACCTTGCTTTTTGCACCCTTGAAACGAGATGCAACAGATTTGGCTGTTCGTATGGCGACTGAATTGGGGGTCAGAATTATTCAGCCTGTTCAGACATTGCGAACAAACAGTCAAAGAATTAAAGATGAAAGGTTACTGGCTATCGCCAAAGAGGCTGCAGAACAAAGTAACCGTTTGACCATTCCCGAAATAAGGTCACTTTGTTCCCTATTCGAAATTTGTGATGTTTGGCCACAGGACAAGCCTTTGCTGATAGCGCTAGAGCGTGGAAATGAAAGAAAGATTGATGCAACTTTTCAACCATTATATAATGGAAACGAAGGGCTCCTTATTGGTCCCGAAGGAGGGTTTGATGAATGTGAAATCGAAAAATTACTTTCTTATAAATTTATACTTCCTATATCCTTGGGAAATCTTGTTTTAAAAGCGGAAACAGCTATTGCTGCAGGACTTGCAAAATTATTTCCTTATGTAAAAGCTTAATATAGTATAATAATTACTTCTTTTTTAAAAATGTAAATGTAGATAGATTGTATATGTCCAGTTTAATTGATCATGATCAGACTCTAGTAACTTCCGTAAAACAATTGGCTGATTATTTGGCCGGTGGATGTAAACCTGTTCAAAATTGGCGTATTGGTACTGAGCATGAAAAATTTGGATTCATTAATTCTCAGAATGATCGTGATTATTTATTCCCTCCCGCTTATAAACCGGATGGAATAGAGGATGTTTTAAAAAATATTCAAGATCAGCATGAAAGCTGGCAGCCGCTTTACGATATGAATAACCTTATCGGATTTAATGGTGACAGGGGTGCGATTTCCCTTGAACCGGCTGGACAATTTGAGCTATCTGGGGCGCCTGTTGAAACTCTGCATGAAACGCGCCGGGAAATGGATTTGCATTTTCAGGATATGCATCGTGCTGCTGACTCTTTGGCATTGGGATTTTCTCCTTTGGGATTTCATCCGTTTGCACGACGTGACCAAATGCCCTGGATGCCCAAAAAGCGATATGAAATTATGAAAGCCTATATGCCAAAGGTTGGAAAACTTGGCCTGGATATGATGACAAGAACTTGTACAGTTCAGGTCAACCTGGATTTTTCTTCAGAAAAAGACATGGCACGTAAAATGCGTGTATCTTTGGCTTTACAGCCCATATTTACCGCTCTATTTGCAAATTCACCCTTTTATGAAGGAAAACCGAGCGGGTTGCAGTCAATGCGTGCATATATCTGGACAGATACGGATAATCAGCGTGCAGGTATGCCCGATGTTTTTTTTGACGATCATTTTGGTTTTGAACACTATATCGAGTGGCTGTTGGATGTGCCGATGTATTTTGTCATTCGTCATGGTAAGATGATTGATGTTTCCGGGGCATCTTTTCGGGCATGGATACAGGGTAGAACACCTGCGGGTTTGGAGCATGAGAAACTGACCATGGGAGATTTTAAAAACCATATAACAGTTGCCTTTCCTGATGTCCGTTTGAAACAATATCTTGAAATGCGGGGTGCGGATGCAGGATCAAGGGAAATGATGATTGCAATGTCGGCTTTCTGGACGGGATTATTGTATGATTCTTCAACGTTGCTGGCTGTGGAAAAACTGGTCAGGGAACAGGAATGGTCTTTCTATAAAGCTTTAAGAAATAAAGTGATCGGACAGGGATTGTCAGCATCAATCGGTAGAGAAAACCTTAGGGAATTTATGAGGCGTCTTCTTCAGTTGGCTCAACAAGGATTGAAAAATCGCAATTTTAAGGATGAGAATGGTGATGATGAAACCAAGTATCTGATTCCCCTATTTGAAATTGCTGAGGGAGGTCCAACCCAGTCTGAATATTGGTTACACCGTTATGAAACGGTTTGGGGGGGAGATGTAAGGCGAATTATGAAAGAGTCTATGATTTAGGGAAGATAAAAAATTAATTTTATTGTTCTTTGAGTCATTAAGGTTGAATATTGTAAATTAATAAATTGATTTTATAAAAGGAATTTAGTCATGTCGATTCAAAATTTTGAATTTTATAATCCAACACGTATCGTTTTCGGACAAAATACAATTGAAAAATTGAACAGCTTAATTCCTAAAAATGCAAAAGTACTAATTACTATAGGAGGGGGCAGTGTTCGCAAAAATGGAACCCTTGCTGAGGTACAAAAGGCATTGGGTGGTCGTCATGTCGAGATTTTTGAAGGAATAGAAGCCAATCCTATTTTTGAAACTCTCATGAAAGCTGTTGAGAAAATTCGTCAGGAAAATTTTGATTTTATATTGGGCGTTGGCGGAGGATCTGTCATGGACGGGACCAAATTTATCGCCGGGGCAGTACATTGCAAGGATGATCCTTGGAAATTGGTACTTGATGGTGGAAAAGATATTCAGCAGATTGTTCCTTTCGGATTTGTTTTGACCTTACCGGCAACAGGTTCGGAAATGAACAGTAATGCTGTTATCTCACGGAAGACAACAGAAGATAAATTGCCGATTAAAAACGAGCTTTTATATCCTGTATTTTCTATTCTGGATCCAACGAAAACATTCAGTTTACCGAAAAAGCAAGTTGCAAACGGAATTATTGATGCTTTTGTCCATACTACAGAACAATATTTGACTTATCCAGTTAATGGATCCATTCAAGATCGTTTTGCTGAAGGGATTTTGTTAACTTTAATTGAAGAGGGTCCAAAGACCTATAATAATCCAGAGGATTATGAATCTCGCGCAAATTTTGTATGGGCAGCAACAATGGCTCTAAATGGCTTGATTGCCGCAGGGGTTCCGGAAGATTGGGCCACTCATATGATTGGACATGAACTGACAATTTTGTATGGTCTTGATCATGGGCAGACTTTGGCGATTGTACTTCCATCCTTATTAGAGGAAATGCGTCAAGATAAACGTGAAAAACTTCTTCAATATGGTAAGAGAGTATGGGGATTAACAGGATATAGTGATGAAAAGATTATTGATGAAGCAATCAGGAAAACAAGGGAATTTTTTGAAAGTTTTGGTGTAAAAACCTATTTACACGAATATGATATTGATAATAATGCTGCGGAAAAGGTAATTGAGCAATTAAAGAGACATCATATGACCGCATTGGGGGAAAGAAAAAATATTACACCTGATGTAAGTTATCGTATTGTGCAGGCAAGTCTGTAACAATAATTACATTTCTGCTAAAAGGGTTTTGCCATGCGATTGTTGAAAGTTGTTTCCATTTGCTGTTTTATTGCCGTTTTGGAAATGATGGGTTTAAGAAATCTTGCTTTTGCTCAGGATAAGACTGGGAATGCAATGACGGGTGTGACACTGACGTCCAAGCAGCTAAATAATATTCAGCAGTTGGAAAATTGGATTGATAATCTGACAATAATGAAAGCCAATTTTCAGCAGATTGCCCCGAATGGTCAACGAAGCACTGGACAGGTTTGGATCAAGCGTCCAGGGCGGATCAGGTTTGAATATGATAAACCCAGTCAATTATTGTTGGTAGCGAATGAAGGGAAAATGGTTTTTCATGATGGAGCTGTTGGTCAAACAACCACTATTCCAATTGATCAAAATCCATTAGGACTGTTATTAAAGCCGGATCTTCATTTTTCCGGAGATGTCACGATTGTTAAATATGAAAAGGAAAATGGTTTAATTCAGGTCACGGTTGTCAGGACGGCCTCTCCTTCAGAAGGAAGCTTGACGTTGATATTCAATCAAAATTATATGGTTTTAAGAGGATGGGAGGTCGTTGATGCGCAGGGTCAGGTTACCAAAGTTGACTTGTATGACCTTCATCCTAAAAAATCTGTTTCTGATGAGTTATTTAACATTCATTTTAAGGATGATGAATAGGGATTATATTTTTTGCAGTTCAAGCGCACGTTTATAAACAATTTTTTTGGGCAAGTGAAGAGCGGTGGACACAACTTGGGCAGCGTCTTTAATGGACATTGTTTTTAAGGCCTCAATAAGATTTGCATCAAGATCTATCATATCATGGTTATTTTTTTCTGAAGATGGAGGGGCCAATAATACAATCATTTCACCTTTTGGTGAGATTTGGGAAAATTGATCAAGCAAAGATTTTAAATTACCACGTTGAATTTCTTCGAATTTTTTTGTCAATTCTCTAGCTACGGCTGCCTCACGATTTTCGCCAAAAACCTCTTTCAAATCTTTTAGCATATCGATCAATCGATGGGGTGCTTCATGCCAGATATAGGTTGGGGTTAGTCCTATATTTTCTACTGCCTTTAAGATAGCAAAAGAATTTTGCCGAGCTGTTGATTTTGGTGGCGGAAAACCAATAAATAAATAGGGATGTGGTGGAAGTCCTGATAAAGTTAATGCCATTAAAGCTGCATTTGCGCCGGGAATGGCTGTAATTTTAATATTTTCTTTTATGACAGCATGGGTTAGTTGATATCCTGGATCAGATACCAAAGGGGTGCCTGCATCAGAAATCAATGCAATTTTTTTACCTTGGTGAAGTAAATTTAAAACATGATGGATACGATGGGTTTCATTATGTTGATGCAGGCATTCGGTTGGGGTTGTAATACCATAGGTTGATAGAAGTTTTGCACTGACCCGTGTATCTTCACATAAAATCAAATCGCATTCCTGTAAAATCATTTTGGCACGAAAACTTAGGTCACCAAGATTGCCAATTGGTGTCGAAACCAGAAAAAATCGAGCATTATTTTCAATGGTACGATTATGTAAAAGCCTGTTTGATTGGATTGTGTTAATATTTGATTGAATATTTTGTTTTTGCATTTTAATAATAACTGATAATCAGATTTTGATTAAATCAAAGGAGAATACTATTGATAGAGCAGAAAATACCTTTTAAACAAAATTGTTTGGGATTGAATTCTTTTATGGCAAATTTGTTAAAGGTCACTATCCCTGTATGCTTGCTGGCAGCTTGTTCTTCTAGTCATAGTGATAATAATACTCCTATTACGACACCTACTCAAAATTTGCAACAACCTTCCAAAAAACAAATTGGGCTTCTTCTTCCCTTGACGGGGAGAAATGGCGGATTGGGAAACAATATGTTAAAAGCCGCCCGGCTCGCCATTGATGAACCCTCTGCACTCGACGTTCATGATACGGCAGAAACGGGTGGGGCTTCTGCAGCAGCCCATAAAGCCATTGAGGCAGGTGATGGCATTATTCTTGGTCCCTTGACAGCTAAGGATACAACAGAGGTTGCAGCAGTGACTGGTGCGGTCAATATTCCGGTTCTTTCCTATAGCAGTAATGCTTCAATTGCATCTTCAAATGTGTGGATTTTTGGAATTACGCAAAATCAGCAAATTGAAACTTTGGTAAAAGCAGCCAAAAATGAAGGGCGAATGAAATTTGCAGCTTTTTTACCTGATAACAGTTTTGGTCGGGCAATGGCAGATGGATTAATTAAAAGCTGTTCTGATCAGGGATTGATGCAACCCACAATCGTGTATCATGCGGCTGACCTGTCTGACATCACACAAAAATTGAAATCAATGTCAAATTTTGATGAAAGAACGGAAGCGGCTAAAATAAACTCTCAAAACCAGAATTTAACTGATACCACTGCAGCGAATGGACCCAAGGAAGATGGAGATAGTTTACAAAATGAACTTATTCCTTCAAAACCTGAAAAAAAAGTCGAGATAAAAAAACTGAAACTGGATAAACCTCCGTTTGACGCCTTGCTTTTGGCTGATACAGGATTACAGTTGCAGTCTGTTATCAATGCGATGAATGAAGTGCAGGTTTCTACAAGCCAGGTCAGGATTATGGGACCTACTTTATGGTCATCTTTTGCGGGTAAATTGGGAAAATTAAAAGGGGCCTGGTATGTCGCGCCCAATCCGGTCAAACGTCAGGAATTTATCCGGCAATATATGGCAAGATATGGACAAACCCCAAAACCCCTAGCGGACTTCACCTATGATTCAGCTGCATTGGCAAACAGTTTGAGAAAACGTCCAGGTGGTTTCTCAATAGAAAATCTAACGCGACCGGATGGATTTAATGGTATTGATGGCTTTTTTGCCCTGCATCCCGATGGAACAGTAAAACGTGATTTACAAATTTTTGAAATTCAGTCCTTTGGTGGAGGGAAAATGATTTCAACTCCAAAAGATAATATATCGGGCAGTATGACACACTAGGGTTTATAGTATTCTTTTGGCCATCTTTTATGCAGCCAGAGCCATTGCTCTGGTTGTTTCCTTATCCATTCTTCAATTTTGTCATTTATGCGTTGGGTTAATATTCGAACATTTTCTATATTGTTTTCGACTAGATCCGAATAATCAATGGGTGTTTCGACAATAATGCGCAGTCTTGCAGGTCCAAGTCGTTTTACATAACCGGGAATGATGGGACAACGTAATTTCAGGGCCAGGCTTGCAACAGCGGAAGAGGTCATTGCGGGTTTTCCAAAAAAATTAACCCGAATGCCATCATTCATCTTCTGATCACTTAGAACACCAAGTCTTTTTCCTTGTAAAAGGTGTCTTAATGCTTGTTTTGCCCCTTTTGCTCCCTTTGCAAACATGGGAATTTTTTGTTGCATGGCTTGATATCGTAATTGAAGGATAAGCTCATTTACATAGGGATTGCTAGCTGCACGGAAAAAAGAAGAAAAAGGAACCCCATATTGTGCAACCCCCGGTGGCAACATTTCCCAGTTTCCAAGATGACCTGATACAAATAAAACCGGTCCTTTACGCTTTGCCTGTCCAATTAAATAATTTTCCCCAATGATTTCCCAGCCCGCACCTTGTTTGGTATTTTGTTCAAGATTAGCAAGATGTGGAAATTCTCCAACTGTTCTTCCAAGATTTTCCCATACGCCTGCTATAATTTTTTGTCTTTCCTGCAAGGACAGATCAGGCATGACAAATTTTAGATTTCTATCAGCTATTTTGGAAACGGGAAGTTTCGTGCCAATTTTTTGACAAATCCATCCACCTAGATTGGAGGCTTGTTCTGGAGAAAGTTTTTGTAACAGGTTTATACAAATTTCAGCGATCAGATATTCACCGTAATATAAACATTGTTTCAACCAATTGGAAATAATCTGACGGGATGGCAAGGGCAAGGACATGAAGGAAATTTTTATTGAATGGATTTTACTAAAACGGAATGGATGACAGTCTAAAAGATTACATAGAAAAGATATAGAGAAATCTTGAAAAGTAAATTGGTTAGAAATGAATCATCTGAAATAGCTTTTGTAAAGATGCGGGATCGTGCCATGTCAAACAAACCTCTAGTGGAGTGGCCAAAGGTCTGAATTGATCTGGTAACCTCACATAGTCCTTGGGTGTTGTTACCAGGGGCAATTGATAATGGTGATGAAGTGATACAAGCTTGTTTAGGTCTTTGTTTGAGTAATGATGATGATCTGGAAATGAAATTGTTTTTGAAAGGATAAGTTGGTTATCTTTTAAGGTTTGAAAAAATTTTTCAGGTCGTCCAATGCCTGCAAAGGCGATAACAGATTGATTAGAAAACCGTCGAATGGCAGGATTCATTGTTAGATTTGCCTTGAAAACAGGTACATGGGATGAAATCATGGGTAAAAGCCCTGTTTTATCTTTGCCAATAAAAATACAGGTTTTGATTGTTTTAAGCCCTTGTATAACAGGTTGTCGTAAAGGGCCGGCAGGCAAAAGTCTTTGATTTCCAAAACCTGTTACACCATCAACAACTAGGATGGATAGATCTTTATACAGGGTAGGGTTTTGCAAACCATCATCCATGATTAGTAATTTTACAGGACTTTTCTTTATTGCTGCTTTGGCCGATGCGGCTCGATTGCCACCAATCCACGTTGGTGCAAGTCGGGCCAATAAAAGGGCTTCATCACCAACATCTTTGGCATTATGCTGATTGAGATCAACCATAAATGGTTCTGCAATTCTGCTTTTTCTTTTATAGCCACGTGTCAAAAATGCGAAAGGAATTGATTGTTGTTGGCAATAATGACCCATTTCCAGCGCTACGGTAGTTTTTCCTGTGCCACCAATAGTCAAATTTCCACAACAGAGAACAGGAATAGGGGCATGCCAGCCTGGTTTGTTTATTTGATAACGGGTGATAAGTGAGGTTATGAACGAAAAGGGGGTTAAAATTTTTGCTGTTGGTGTGGGAGGATATTGTTGCCAGAAAAAGGGAGCCTTCATATGGATTGCCTTGCTAATTTTAGAAGATGAGTGCCTATATCCGTAGCAAGATTGCTTTTTTGTTCCATGATTTCCAAGGCCAGACAGGCTTGTTTTTTTCTTAATTGTGGGTCGGACAGCATTTTATCAACCCAGTTTGTCAGATCGTCTATGGTGTGAATTATTGTAACCGCTTTCTGCAAATGATAATAAGCCTGTCTGAAATTATGTATTTTGGGTCCAGTTGCAATGGTACAATTTAATTGCGCAGCTTCAAATGGATTATGACCACCCCCTTTATGAACAACATCAAGACTGTTGCCTATAAATACAATGTCAGCCAATCTGTAAAATAGTCCAAGCTCTCCTAAAGTGTCACAGAGCCATAAACCGTTTTCAAAAGGAAGCTCATGTTTACTGCGTTGGGCAACTATTCCTATCTCATTAATGATTTCCTGTCCTCGTTCAGGATGGCGTGGTACAATGATTGTAATAAGGTTAGGCCATTTTTTTCTTAATACAGTATGCGTTTTGGCAATAAGGGTTTCTTCGTTAGGATGGGTTGATGCTGCCAGCCAGATTGGAGAATTATTAAAATAGTTTTCTAACTCGACCAATTCTTGAGAATTAAAGTGGAGTTTTTGTGCTGTTTGTTTTAAATTGCCTAAATAATCGGTTGTAATCTGTAGATGTGCAAAATTATTTTGGTCATGTTCAGATTGGGAAATGATCCATTGAAAACGTGATAGAATGTTTTGGATAAGGGATGGACAAATTTTCCAGTTTTTTAATGAGCGATCGGAAAGGCGTCCGTTGATTAAAGCAAGCGGTATTTTTTTTTGGCAGGCTTCTTTGATAAGATTGGGCCAGATTTCACTTTCTGCCAGAACAATAAGGGATGGATGCCAATAAGTTAAAAAACGACTGATCCATTGTGGAATATCGAGGGGTATAAATTGATGAATAATATGTCTGGCTAATATTGGATGATGCGATATGAAATTTTCTAAGATACGAAAGGAGGTAACTGTTCCTGTTGTAATCAAAAAACTCTGGCTGGCATCCTGAATATGAATGGCTTGAATGACCGAAAAAATGGAAACAAGTTCTCCAACACTTGCGGCATGAAATTGTATGATTGAACCAGCAGGTCTGGATAGGGTAGGATAACCTTGCCTTTCTTTAAGGCGGTTGGGAATTTCTTTACCCTTTTTGCAACGGTTTTGAAGATAAAATGGTAAAAAGGGAGACAAACAATTCGTTAATGCTGTCCAGGCTGATAAAAGAAAATGATCCTCAATTATGGTTTTCATGATTGTGCCAGCTGGTTGGCTTGATGTAGTTGGTTAATGATTTCTGTTTCAATTGTATCATAATTTTTCTTTGTGACCTCGATAGGTGTGCGACAAACCATTTTTCCTTTACCGAACGGTAAGGGGACGATCAATTTATCCCAGTTGTTTAGGCGTATTGAGCTGCAATAAGCTCCGACAGGTACGATTTTAGTTTTGGCAAGTAAGGCAAGCTTGATCAATCCTGGATGTAAATGATGGCGTGGGCCTCTTGGCCCATCGGGCATGATGGCGATTAGATGACCTGCTTTGGATAATTTTAGAAGTTTGCGGAAAGCGGTCGCTCCACCTTTATCTTGTCCGTTTTTATTGGCAGATCCTTGTACTGTCCATATTCGCCAGGGATTAACAATTTTGCTGATGAGGCGTCCATCATTATTTTTACTAATAAGTACATATAGGGTCAGATAAGGGTTCTGAGGTAAGGCCCACCACCATAAACGTGGTGAAAGGATCAGGGTTTCATGCCAAAAAATGACAAGGGCGGGTTGACCATCCCTACAAGTAAGTAAAGAGCGTGCTTGCGGGTCAATATCAAATTGCCAACATGTTGTTTGTAAGGCCAGTTTCAAATAACCTCTTAAAATAAAGATTAAACTATTTTGAATTATTTTTTTTATGGAGGCAAACATTTGAAAATGGATAAAATGCTGTTTGAAACTGATGGTGATAAAGATTTACATATGATTGATATAGGAAGCTATTGTACAATTTGAACAAGATTTTATTTTATTAGTTAGATAACAGTATATTTTAAAATATATCGTTACTTGTAAGAGACCTAAAGCTTTCTTACCAAACCCTGTTTGGGCTCTTTTAAAACGGAAGACTGAAAACCGATTGTAAAATGCTGTCTATTTTCTTTCCAACTTGCTATATTGGCATTATCTGGGATCAAGATGGTTGTAAAACCAACCCTGGTTAGAAATTGATATTGATCGGGAAGAATATGCCCAATTGCCCGTAGTTCTCCTGTAAATTTTAGATGCTCTCTGATTTGGCGAGCTTGTGAAAAAGCCCTGCCATCTTTAAAAGAGGGAAATTCCAGGACAATAAGGGAGAGCTTTTCAAGATAAGGTCTTAAGTGTTCAATATCTTGATCGCATGGCAATAAAACACCAAGTGGTTGATGAATTTTATCGATATTGTCAAGCGTGGATAAAAGCGTTTGCGACAGGATCGGATAATCAGGTAACGATGTTGGTAAATTATTTTCAATTACAATCCAGGGGTTATCAATAATTTCACCATCTTTAAGCAGTAGCATAGACAATTTCCTTGAATGGGCTGATACCTAGGCGGTTGTAAGTATCAATAAAATATTCATTTTCATGACGTTGCTCAAGATAAAAATCAATTAGCCTGCGAACGGCATCAACCGCTTCCTCCGCAGTAAGTGCCGCTCCTAGTATGGCACCTATTGCGGCTCTGCCTTTATAGGAAGATCCGCCAAGTTTTATTTGATAGAATTCCTCCCCCTTTTTATTAACCCCCAAAACACCAATATTCATGATATGATGATGGGCACAGGAATTGATACATCCATCGACTCCAATATGTATGGGACCTATTTTTTCCTGTAAACGGATATCCTGAAATAGAGACATTATTTCCTTGGCGACAGAGATTGACCGCGCATTTGCCAAGGAGCAGTAATCAAGTCCGGGACAGCAGACGATATCTGTAATTAATCCCTGATTTGGCATTGCCAGCCGATATTTTTGCAAAGCCTGCCATAGAAAAAATAATTGGTCTTTTCTGACATGCCCCAAGACAAGATTTTGTAAATGAGTCACACGAATTTCCCCGAAGGAATATTCCTCTGCCAGATTGGCCAGAGCATTCATTTGATCTGCTGTCATGTCACCAGGTGTTTCCCCGATGTTTTTAAGGGAAATGACGGTTGCTATATAATCTTTATGAAAATGAGGGTGGCTGTTATGTTTTACCCATCGGTCAAATTCCGGATTGTTTTGCTGATGTTTTTTCATGGTTTCAGAAGCGTTTGGGATATCGGCAAGATTGGGATGACCAAAACGTTTGTGAATCGAATTTATGATATCGTCAGACAAACGGTATTGTTCTAAATCCATGGTATCAAATTCTTTATCAACCTGTTTGCGATAAGCATCTATACCAAGATTCTCTACAAGAATTTTGATTCTCGATTTATATAAATTATTTCGACTTCCATGCAGATTATAAACACGGATAATGGCTTCAAGATAAGCAAGCAAATGTTCAGGGGGCAAGTCATCACGGATGATTTTACCTTTAACCGGAATGCGGCCCAGGCCACCACCAACCCAGATTTCAAAAACGGGTTTATTCTGTTCATTGCGACGGGTTAATATGCCAATATCATAAAAACAAGCAGCGATACGATCATTTGAAGAGCCACTTATAGCAATCTTGAACTTTCGGGGCAAAAATGAAAATTCAGGGTGAAGCGTTGACCATTGACGCATAATTTCTGCATAAATACGGGGATCCAAGATCTCATCTTGCGCCACACCAGCAAATTCATCACTGGTGATATTACGGATACAATTTCCACTGGTTTGGATGGTATGGATTTCAACAGATGCCAGATACGTTAGAATATCGGGGACCTCCTCTAGTTTTGTCCAATGAAATTGTATGTTCTGACGGGTAGTGAAATGACCATATCCACGATCGTAGTAACGGGCAATATATGCCAAACCGCGCAACATTCTTGATGATAAAATACCATATGGGATGGCAACACGAAGCATATAGGAATGTAATTGAAGGTATACACCATTCATCAATCGTAAGGGTTTAAATTCATCTTCAGAAAGTTCACCATTCAGCCGTCTTTCAATCTGTGACCTGAATTGATTGATTCTTTCTTTTAAAAAATCAAAATCAATTTCGTCATAGTTATAACGACCAATGACTTTTATGGTGTTTGAATCGGTATCATGGGATGGAAACTGTTTCATTGATAATCATCTTATTATAGAGCGTGGATTAAATTCAGGATGTGTACTGGGACCAAACGCTCTAATATTTTCACGTGCTGATGCTGGATGGAAAGGGTTTATTAATTCTACATAATGTAAATCAATTAAAAAATGGGCAGTATTGGACTGGATGATTTCCTGCAATTTTTTTTCGGCATTTTCCTTATTGGAAAAAAGTTGGGCGTCTTCCAGCATTATTCCCCAATGTTCTTGCGGGGTGAACCACACAACCCGCCCATCCAGAAGACGATTTGCGGTTAAAACATAATAATCAGATTGATCGGCCTGCCTGTCTTGAGAAACCACAATAGGTAATTCCTTTTTATAACTATACAAGTATGTATATATAACATTATTTTTTATAATTACACAAAAAAAAATAGTAAAAGGGAAAATTATCCTTTTACCATAAGGATAAATGAAGATGATGTTTTATCGATTCATCAAGACAGATATATTGGCGTTTTCAAGCATGTAACGTGTGACCCCTCCCAGAATCAGCTGCTGCCAACGTGGGTGGGAATAGGCACCCATGCATAACATGTCCGCTCCTATCTCATTACAGGTTGAAAGGATTGTATTTCCAACATCCCTGTCATTGCCCAATTGATGGGGAGTTGCTTGAATGTTATGGAATTTGAGATAGTTAACAACATCTTGAATTTTCTTATCATGATTTTCATAATCATTCGTATATAGGATATAGACCTGTTCAGCATAATGAAGCCATCTCAAACTTGCATGCAGGGCGGCGGCTGATTCTGCGCTGCCATTCCAGCAGATACAGATTTTTTTGCCGGTTGTAAGGGGTTTTTGTTTGGGGGCAATAATGATGGGGCGGCCACTATCGAATAATAGGGTATGAAGTGCTTCGGAAGAGGAAATTTCACTGTCTGAATCGGGGTGAGAAATCACCGTTATGTCGGACAAGCGTGCCCAGTAGGTAATTAATTCATTTTCCCGCCCAACCATATTGGTGAAACTGGCCGTAATTTTTTCCTTAGCAGGTTCAGTAAGGTCTGGGTCGGTTAATTCGATATTGTATTTATCGATAAAATTATCGAAAATTTCTCGGGCAAGTTTTAACCGTTTTTGATTTTCTGAGGCGGCAACATTCATGACCTCTTCAATCATGGATCCGGACAATCCCTCACTAGTAAGCGGAATAAGGTCTTTTCTATCGGGTTGAATATGGATAACGGCAAGATGAGCATTATAGTTTTTTGAGAGGTAATAGGCAGTGGTTAGAGTAGATTCAGATAAAGGGGTGCCTTGAATAGGAATGAGTATTTTCTTGACGCTAAGCATTGTTTATTCCCTTTCCTTAAAATAAACGGGGTATAATCTTGGATATTAATCGCTTATTTGATTTTTTAATAGATAAAATGAATTCTAGGCTGAAATAGAGCGCTGAAAAGAATCACATTTTTGTGACAGGAATGCTGGAGCTTAATTAAAACAAAAAGTTGAGGGGTATTATTTGATAATGTTTGGGTTTAATCTCTAAAGATTGTATCCATAATGAAAATGATTTCTTTTCTTTTTTTTTTGTTTTAAAATGAACGCCAATTTAGGAATTGTTCTGGCTACTTTTTAATTGTCAAAAGACATACAAAAACAAAAAATCTATTAAGGGGTGTTATGATAACGAAAAATGATGTTTTGCCTGTAAAGGGAAATTTGATGCAAGGAAAACGCGGTTTGATTATGGGTTTGGCCAATAATCATTCGATAGCATGGGGAATATCGCGTGCTTGTGCGTTACAAGGGGCAGAGCTTGTTTTTACTTATCAGGGAGATGCCTTGAAAAAAAGGGTCGCCCCTTTGGCCGAAAGTTTGGGATCAACCTATCTTTTGCCTTGTGATGTCAGTAAAGATGAGGATATCAGCAACGTATTTGAAGATATTGCCCAAAAATGGGGAAAACTAGATTTTGTTGTTCATGCGATTGGATGGGCTGATAAACAATATTTGCGTGGACGTTATGTTGATACTCCTAGAGAGGCATTTTTAACAGCCATGGATATCTCATGCTATTCTTTTACTGCTGTTGCAAAAGAGGCCGCAAGATTAATGCCAGATGGTGGATCACTTCTTACCTTGACATATCTGGGATCTGAACGTGTGATGCCTCATTATAACGTTATGGGTGTAGCCAAGGCAGCTTTGGAGGCTTCCGTGCAGTATATGGCAGCAGATCTTGGACCTGATAATATTCGTGTCAATGCGGTTTCCGCTGGTCCTATCAAAACATTGGCGGCAAGTGGAATAGGCGATTTCCGTTATATCCTGAAATGGAATCAGCTTAATTCTCCTTTACAACGTAATGTTACCATTGATGAAGTTGGCGGGGCGGGTTTATATTTCCTTTCTGATTTATCTAGAGGGGTCACAGGTGAAATACATCATGTTGATTGTGGTTATCATCTGGTTGGAATGAAAAATCCTGATGCACCTGATATTGCCTTGTCAGATAATTAATCAATTTTACAGTGAGTGAACAGTAACGTGTCGTGTAATAGTTTTGGAAGCTTGTTCAGGGTTACGACATGGGGGGAAAGTCATGGGCCTGCAATCGGTTGTGTTGTTGACGGGTGTCCTCCCTTGATTCCGCTTTCTGAGAAATTGATTCAACCTTGGCTGGATTTACGCAGACCTGGACAATCCTCATTTACAACCACGCGTCATGAGCCCGATCAGGTGAAGATATTATCAGGTGTGTTTGAAGGTAAAACGACAGGCACTCCTATATCATTATTGATTGAAAACACCAATCAGCGTTCCAAGGATTATTCCAATATCGCTCAGTCCTACCGTCCAGGTCATGCAGATATTACCTATGATTTGAAATATGGTATACGGGATTATCGAGGGGGAGGAAGATCTTCAGCCAGGGAAACAGCCATGCGTGTTGCTGCTGGAGCGATTGCCCGTTTGATTTTGGGAAATTCAATTTTTATTCGTGGGGCCCTAATTCAGATTGGGGATAAAAAAATCAATCGTGACCGATGGTCATGGGACGAGGTTAAAAAAAATGATTTTTTTTGTCCCGATGCACAAATGGTCGAGATCTGGAGGAATGAATTATCCATAATCCGTAAGGCTGGGTCATCCATCGGTGCGGTGATTGAAGTGGTGGCCGAAGGGGTTCCCGCAGGATTGGGGGCGCCAATTTATGGAAAACTGGACGCTGATATTGCCCAGGCCATGATGAGTATCAATGCCGTAAAAGCTGTTGAAATCGGTGAAGGCTTTGCCGCTGCAACCCTACGGGGTGAAGAGAATGCTGATCCTATATATCTTGAAAATGGCAAGCTTTCATTTGCCTCTAATCATGCGGGCGGTATTCTGGGCGGTATTTCCAGCGGTCAACCAATTGTGGTTCGTTTTGCAGTTAAACCGACAAGCTCAATTCTTGTCCCTCAACCCTCAATTAATTCAGAAGGTGAATCTGTTGAAGTAATTACCAAAGGTCGACATGATCCTTGTGTCGGTATACGGGCTGTTCCAGTTGGAGAGGCCATGCTTGCCTGTGTCTTGGCAGATCATTGGTTAAGGCATCGCGGTCAAATCGGAAAATTTGGGGAGATAATTCATAAATAATAGAACATTATATTGATGAACTGTATTTTATAAATAATCAGCTATTTTGATTTCAAGTTTAATGAAAATGTGGTTATACTTTTAAAAAATAAATTTTGGTTTCAAAGTTTATTGGGACTGCCAGACTATGGATGATAATAAAAAACAGAATACTGATTTTGAAAAAGAATTTGTAAGGGATCAATTAATTAAGGTGGCAAGAAACTCTGCTGCAAAAGGCATTCCAGCAGATGTGTTTGAGGCGTTGTTGATTACTTTATCCGATGAAATCGATTTCAAAGCCATAATGATAGAAAATTAAGAGAAAAGTGCAGTGAGTTTAGATCCTTATACCATTTTGGGAATATCGAAAACAGCCAGTCAGGATGAGATACGTAAAGCGTATCGAAAATTGGCCAAAAAATATCATCCTGACCTAAATCCCGGAAATAAAGAGGCTGAGGATAAATTTAAAGCGATTAGCGTTGCGAATGAATTGCTTTCAGATCCAGAAAAGAGGGCCCGTTTTGATCGTGGTGAGATTGACATTCATGGTCAGGAACAGGGCTTTCCGGGGGGAGGTGCCGGATATCGTCATTATGCTGATGGAGCGCAAGGATTTCGGTACAGTCAGGGTGAAGGAATGCACGGTAATCAATTTTCCGAGGATGATTTGCAGGATATATTGAACCGGTTTGGCGGTGGTGGCTGGGGTGGTTTCTCTGGTCGGGGTTTTTCTCAAGGAAGATCCAGTAGAGGTCCACAGAAAGGGCAGGATCGACGCTATAGTCTGAAAATTAGTTTTCTGGATGCAGTTAATGGTACAACATCGAGAATTACCTTACCTGAAGGGGGAACACTTGATGTTAAAATCCCTCCTGGAATTGATGATGGTCAGACCTTAAGGTTGCGCGGAAAAGGGGATCCTGGCTTTCAAAATGGTCCTGCCGGGGATGCCTTGATTACCATTCAGGTAATGCCTCATGCCTATTTTAAAAGAGATGGTCAGGATATAAGAATGACGTGGCCTGTTGATCTAAAGACAGCGGTTTTGGGCGGTAAGCTGACTGTTCCAACTCCTACCGGCGAGGTTGCGTTAAATGTGCCGGCTCATTCAGATAGCGGAACTGTACTAAGGTTACGTGGACGGGGTATTCCACCCCGTAAAAATCTTGAGGCTGGGAATCTGTATGTAACTTTACAAATTACGATTGGTAAAGTCGATCCCGCTTTGGAAGAGTTTTTACGTAAATCCATTGATCAATCCAATTAAATCTAAAAAATGTAAAAGGGAAAGAAAATGATAACCCTTGAAATGTTATGCTATAATTTACCTGAAATAACAGCCAATGATGTCTATCACTGGATAAACAATCAATGGTTGAGGCCAGAAAAGAAAGAGGGAAATTATTTATTTAAGGAGATTGATGAGGCAAGGGCCAAATTAATTCTTGAATTAAGGGATCATTTAGGAGTGGCAGAAGATTCAATGTCTTTGGTTCTGCAACTTTTGGATCAGCTTTATACGACGCGACGACAAATGCGTTATTTATGTGAAGTGATTTCCACGGAGAAATATCCTGATGTTCAACAAATTTTACGTCGTATTCTAGATGATCATTCAACGATTGAGATCAATTAGTTACATAAATGAAACAGAACGATTTAATAAAGCTGAAAGTTCTGCTCTTGCATTTTGATCCTGTTGGAAAACACCAAGCAATTTTGATGTAACCATAGATACACTTGGGTTATGCACACCTCTGGTTGTCATGCATTGATGAGTGGCCTCAATGATTACAGCGACCCCTCTAGGTTGTAATACCTCTTGGATTATATTGGCGATTTCCGCTGTCATTCTTTCTTGAATTTGTAATCTTTTGGCAAAAACCTCTACAATCCTGGCCAGTTTGGAAATGCCGACGACATAGTTATTGGGTAAATAGGCAACATGAGCCTTTCCAATAATTGGAACCATATGGTGTTCGCAATGACTTTCAAAGCGAATGTCACGTAAAAGGACAATTTCCTTATATCCACCGACCTCTTCAAATGTTCGGCCAAGGATTTCTTTCGGGTTTTCTTTATAGCCAGAAAAAAATTCGGCATAGGCATTTATAACACGGCTTGGCGTATCTATTAACCCCTCACGATCCGGATCATCACCAGCCCAGCGAATAAGGGTACGCACCGCTTCTTCAGCTTCTGAACGAGAGGGGGCGGAAGTTTTTTTATCAGTCATATTCTATAAATCTTTTAAACCAGTAAAACTGTTCAATGTTTCTGTTTGGTATGAAGTAATTTTGGACAATATAAAAAGATATATATTAATTTTGTAAAGGGAAAATTAAACGGTTTTGTTTAAAATGAAACTACACGATTTTATTATATTTTCCTTCAGTATTAAAATATATGGAAAAAATTAATATATTTTCAATTTAAAAGATTACTTATTTATTGTTTGTTTTTGCAAAAAAATTGTTAATTTATCAAATCCTTTTTGCAGATCCTCAAGTAAATCCTGTGGATCCTCCATTCCTACTGAAAAGCGGATAATGCCATCAGTAATTCCGAGTTTTAAACGATCCTCTGGACTGACCTTCATATGTGTTGTTGTTGCCGGGTGCGTTACAATACTCCGACTATCACCAAGATTATTACAAATTAATATGAGCTGTAAGGCATTCATGAATGTAAATGCACCTTTTTTCCCCCCATTGACTTCAAAGGCGATCATGGCACCTGGCGCATCCATTTGTTTGCAGGCAAGGCCATATTGAGGATGTGAGTGTAATCCGGGATATCGAATAAGATTAACAACATCAGATTTTTCAATAAATTCTGCACAGATTTTCGCATTTTCGGTCATTTTTTCCATACGAAGTGGAAAAGTTTCCAGACCTTTCAGCAATATCCACGCATCAAAAGCTGAAATTGTAAGTCCTGTATTATGAACAAAAGGTATAATATCGGCTTCAAGCAAGTCTTTACTACCTAGAATAGCACCTCCTAGGACACGCCCCTGTCCATCCATATGTTTTGTACAAGAATAGACAACAAGATCAGCCCCTACTTTCAAAGGTTTTTGATATAATGGAGTGGCAAAAACATTGTCAATAATCAATATTCCGCCTGCCTGATGGGTCAAGTCAGCAATTTGCCGAATATCCAAAATGTCTAGCATTGGATTGGAAGGGCTTTCAATCAAAACAGCTGCTGCAGGTTTGGATAATGCTTTTTTCCATTCCTGAATATTCGTGCCTTCAACAAAAGCGGTTTCGATTCCTAATTTTGGTAAAAAATTTTCAACAATCCAGTAACTTGACCCAAAAAGCGCCTTAGATGCGATAACACGATCCCCATGTTTCAAATTGGAAAATAAGGCAGCAAAAATTGCGCTCATTCCTGTTGAGGTGGCAACACAACATTCAGCCTCTTCCAAATGAATAAGTCGATTTTCAAGGTTGGTAATGGTAGGGTTATTAACACGGCTATATTGATAATGCCTTTCTTTTTTTTGGAAAGTGCGTTCTGCTTGTTCTGCACTTTCATAAATGAACCCAGATGTTAAAAAAAGAGCTTCACATGTTTCAGCAAAGGAAGAACGTTCAATATTATCATGAAGTAAACGAGTGGCTAGGCGATGGGAAGAGGTTTTGTTCATAATATTTCTCTTTGATAACCATAAGGAGCGTTCATGATAGAGGAATGCAAGAAAAGTGGTTAGTAATTTCTTTATTTTTTAAAAATTATCAAAAAAGATATATTTTTCTATTCAATTTGGTTATTTTAATGTGAAATATTATTTTTCATATTTTGGCGGGTGTAATTCAATGGTAGAATGACAGCTTCCCAAGCTGTTCATGAGGGTTCGATTCCCTTCATCCGCTCCAAGAAATATTATTTATTTTAAACTATATAATATCTATAAAATTGATTGTTTAGATATTCAACCTAATTTAGTACTATTGTTTTATCTTAATCATAAATAAAACAATTAATTACTTTAATATTAAGTTGAGGGATATAGTGAAAAATTATGATGTGGTTATAATTGGGGGTGGACTTGCCGGATTGACATTGGCCAGTCAATTGCTGCGTGATATACCTGATATTTCCATTTGTCTTATTCATGATGC
>NZ_JAXOQA010000029.1:0-24031 GCF_047307945.1 Commensalibacter sp. A3DC
TTCCAAAATATGGTTAGTTTATAAGATCATAGTCAATCATTGATAAAATTTAAATTCTGGTTGCATTCATTTATCTACTTAACTAACTTTTAACTATATAACGTTCATCAAAAACAAAAATCAAAACGATCCATGAACAAATAAACAGGACATAAAAATGACTCAAAAAAAATATCGCCCCGTTATGCTGACAATCCTTGACGGATTTGGGTATAACCCAAATAAAAAAGATAATGCTATTGCCAATGCCAGTATTCCCAATATTGATGCACTTTTTAAAAATTCTCCACATGCTCTTCTTGATGCAAGTAATGAAGATGTTGGATTGCCTCATGGACAAATGGGAAATTCTGAAGTCGGACATATGAATATCGGCGCTGGCCGTGTCATTATGCAAGAACTTCCAAAAATTACCCATGCCATTAAAACTGGAGACATTCTGAAAAAACCATTGTTTAAGGATTTTGTTGAAACCCTGAAGAAAAATGGCAAGACTTGCCATTTACTCGGACTTTTCTCACCAGGAGGCGTGCACGCCCATCAGGAACATGCCATTGGTCTGGCCAAGGCCTTACACGATTATGGCATTAAAGTTGCACTACATGTCTTTACTGATGGACGTGACACTCCTCCTGAATCTGCGAGGGGCTATATTGAGATGGCTTTAAATGAACTACCAAAGGATGTAAAGATTGCCACTGTTTCAGGACGTTATTATGCAATGGATCGTGATAAACGTTGGGATCGTGTTGAAAAAGCCTATGATGTTATTGTAGAGGGCAAGGGTCCTCACAAAACGGATGCGTTAGCTGCAATCTCTGAATCATATAATCAAAAAGTTACCGATGAATTCATCGTGCCAACAGTTATTGGTGATTATAAGGGAATGGAGGATCAAGATGCCGTTTTATCCTTTAATTTCAGAGCTGATCGTATCCGTCAGTTAATGGATGCGTTATTGGAACCTGATTTTACAGGTTTTAAACGTACCAAAACCGTCCAATTTTCTAAAGTGTTGGGGATGACACAATATAGCGATACATTAATCAAGAAAATGGGCGTGCTATTCCCACCAGAAACATTAACCAATGTTCTGGGTGAAATCGTTTCCAACGCTGGATTGAAACAGCTCAGGGCTGCGGAAACGGAAAAATATCCTCATGTCACTTATTTCTTGAATGGTGGTCGTGAAGACCCCTTCCCTGGCGAGGATCGTATTCTGGTCAACTCTCCAAAAGTTGCAACTTATGACCTTCAACCTGAAATGTCGGCACCCGAATTAACTGAAAAAGTTGTAAATGCCATCAACAGTGAAAAATATGACCTGATCGTTGTCAATTTCGCAAACCCTGACATGGTGGGTCATACAGGTAAGATTGATGCTGCCATTAAAGCGGTTGAAGCGGTTGACAAAGCTATTGGAAAAATTGTTCCAGCCATCAGGAAACAACATGGAGCCCTAATTATTACGGCTGACCATGGAAACTGTGAAATGATGGTTGATGAAAAAACTGGTGAACCTCATACTCAACATACGCTTGACAGAGTTCCCGTTATCCTTGACGGTGTTGAAAATGTTCAACTGCATGACGGTCGTTTGGCAGATCTAGCACCAACGATTTTAAAATTGATGAATTTACCACAGCCCAAGGAAATGACAGGTAAAGTGCTGATCAAAGAATAAAATATTTATCAACCGAGTTTTGCATGTCATTAACGAACCTTTAGAATAATTCATTCTAAAGGTTTTTTATGATCTTCATTTTATCACTGTAAAATTTTAATATATCAATGATTGAATATTTTTACATAAATTGAATTTATCGAGGCCGTTCTGAAACTCTGTCATTTATCTTCATTTTTTAAATTTCATGTTTTTATATTTATAATCCAGATAAGTATTTACCTTACCGGATTACCCCATCATGCCTGTGCTCAACAGCAAAAGCAAACGAGATTACAGGAAATTCTGAATAAAAGCGAACAAACACAAAAAAAGCTTTTGAAAGAAAAAGAAAAAATAAATTCAAATTTGGAAACTATTCAAAAAGAAAAACAACGTGCAATTTTAAAAGCCCGGCAAGATAAAAAGCGAACGCATCAAATCAATAACAATATGGTTCAGGCAACTGAAAAACTACAGACAACCGAAACCCGAATTCAGGAAATTAACAAGGAAATAATAAATCTGAAATCTAAGATTGTAACCTTGAATATACAGTTGCAAAACGAATCAAAAAATTTTTCAAAATTCCTCCCCTTAATTGAACGGTTATCCCTATATCCCTCAGATACATTACTCGCGGCACCCTCGCCATCCTCCCATACAACAATAGGTTTGTCCATCATACAGAACCTATCCAAGCAGCTGGAAAATCAGGCAAAAGTTCTTAAGCAACATAAAGAGGAAATCAATCAGCTACAAAATCAATTTACAATTCAGATCACGAATCTTGCCCAACTTCACAAAAAACAGGAAAATGAACAAAATCAATTAACCAAGGCTTTAAAGCAGGCCCGCATCACTCAACAGGAATCTGCCAAAATGGTTTTTGAGATTTCCCAGAATGCCGCTAATGCAGCTCAGAAGGCGCAAAGTCTTAATGATGCAATTCGACAGATCAATCTAACAAAAATCAGGGCACAACGCGCTTTAAAAGCTGAAATTATCCGCGCGCAAAGAGCACATAATATGGCACGATTGCAGAAAGCACGGAAAGAGTCAGCCATGATCTCATCAGCCAACAACGGTCCTGGTCTCAACTCAAGAACCACATCCAAGGCCAATGCACCCGTCATCGGACCCATTGTCTCATTATGGGGAAGTAAAACAGAAACTGGTCCAGCGCAGGGAATTACCTATGCCCCCCAATCTCAAGCAACAGTCCGTTCCCCTTGCAGCGGATTAATCGAGTTCGCTGGACCTTTTAGAGGGTATGGGCACATGATCATTCTGAATTGTGGAAAAAGCTACCGGTTCGTGTTGGCTGGTATGGATAGTTTATCCGTAGCCATTGGACAATCGATCCAAAAAGGGATTATGATCGGTCAAATGCCGGCCTGGTCAGGCGGAAAAACCGGACGTCCCACCCTTTTTGTGCAATTACGAAGGGGCGAGAGAGCAATCAATCCATCTCCTTTTTTATAAGATAATTTCGTTTAATTTTATAATGGTAAAGATATTTCTTAACATATAACATGATTTTAATTATAAAAGACAGGTTAACATTTCCACTTTAGGATCAAGTATTAGGAGAAAATCAGCATGAAGTTCCGTACAGGATTATTGCTAGGTACGACACTTTTTATCGCTGGCATTGGATTGGGACCACAGATTCAAAATTGGATACGGTCGGATAACCAACTGACCATTCAAGCATTGGCCGAAGATGTAAAAAAAGATCAGGTACAAAATAACAGTGCTGAAACCTATCGCTTACTCACCTTATTTGGAGATGTGTTTGAACGCGTTAGAGCCGGCTATGTTGAGCCTGTTGCGGACAAGGACTTGATCACCAATGCGTTGAATGGAATGTTGACAGGACTTGATCCCCACAGTTCATATATGACGGAAAAACAATTTGCCAACATGCAGATTCAAACCAAAGGTGAATTTGGTGGCCTTGGCTTGGAGGTACAAGAAGATGAGGGGCATATTAAGGTAGTTTCACCAATTGATGGAACACCTGCCGCACGGGCCGGTATAAAACCCGGGGATTATATCATTGCGATTGATGGCAAAAATATTGACGGAATGACCCTTAATGCAGCCGTCGATAAAATGCGTGGCAAACCTAAAACACAAATCACCCTGACTTTGATCCGTCTGAAAGAACCGAAACCTATTAAAGTAACCCTGATCCGTGAAATCATTCACATTCAAGTAATAAAGTCAGCTCTTTATGATCGTATAGGCTATATTCGAATTTCTCAGTTTAACGAAGAAACAGAGAAAAATATGCGTCAGGCCTTTGATAAACTACAAAAAGAAAGCAACCACAAACTTGCAGGTCTGGTCATTGACCTTCGTAATGATCCAGGCGGGCTACTTGATCAGGCTATTTCTGTCAGCCGGGACTTCATTAAGGAAGGTGCCATTGTTTCAACCAAGGCACGCAATCCTAAGGATAATCAAAGATGGAATGCCAAGGGGAAAGATATTACCAATGGATTGCCTATTGTCGTTCTTATTAATGGAGGTTCGGCATCGGCAAGTGAAATCGTGTCTGGAGCCCTGCAAGATCATCATCGTGCTGTGCTCGTAGGGGAAAAAACCTTTGGTAAGGGATCTGTTCAATCTGTCATGCCTATTCCTGGAAATGGTGCAATCCGCCTAACGATAGCGCGATATTACACACCATCTGGCCGTTCAATCCAGGGGTTGGGTATCAGCCCCGATATCAAGGTGCAAGATAGTTACGATGCACCAGAATTTAGCATTCGTGAAGCTGACCTAAATCATATTATCAAAAATGAAGGCGGAAACCAAACCAAAGCTCCCATCAGAAATGATCTACCTGCAATTGCCAAATCAATACCGGCCCAGCCTCCTAAAGATTGGGCAAAATTTGATTATACGAACCCCTCAACTGATTTCCAGCTACAACAGGGTCTAAAAGTTGTAAGATCCATGGCCGGATTATCCAATGATAAACCTTTTCCTATACCATTAAAAAAATCAGCCTCTTTAGACAGTAAGGGTAAAAACACCGTTCAGCAAAAACCTTCCAACGATAACAAAGCCAATTCTTCAAAACAAGAACAAAAGCAGCCCAATCATCAGGACAAGTCTGTTCCTGATCATCCTGCTATCCATTCCAAATAAGGATTTTATCATGAAAGCCCTACCTTATCGTCGTAATGTTGCAGCTTTTATCCTTAACAAAAAAGGGGAAATTTTCATTGCATTACGCCATGATCTGGCAAAAGATAAGATATGGGCCTTTCCCCAAGGTGGGATCGACAAAAATGAGACCCCGCAAGAAGCGCTTAAACGTGAATTGTTGGAAGAGATTGGTACAAGTAACATAGAAATTCTGGAGGAATATCCCGAATGGTTATCCTATGATTTCCCATCCAATATGATTGGCAATCCTCTTAAACGTAAGTATAAAGGACAAACCCAAAAATGGTTTGCTGTTAGATTTCTGGGGAAAGATAGCGATATTGATCTAAATACCCATAATGAAAAAGAGTTCAATGAATGGAAATGGATTTCATCTTCCGAATTGGCGAAAATCAACACCGGGTTCAAACATGATCTTTATCAAAAAATAGCCGAATATTTTCATAAATACATATAATTAGCTATCTACCTTTTTTTTCTTTGCTGTATAGCCATCCAGAAAAAAACAAAATGGTACGAGAAGAAAAGCCAAACAACCTAAAATCATAAATACATCGTTAAAGGCCAAAATTGCCACCTGTTTAATGAAATCCTGATAAAGATACTTCATGGCTGTTTCTGCCTGATCCTGTGTTGCATATCCCAATTGCTGAGCCACTGCACGCATATGTGCCAAATAATCATTAAAAGGCTGATGGAAAGGAGACATCCAATGTACCATGTGTGCCTGATTTACCTGCCTTCTTTCAGTGATTAAAGCTGTTGCTCCAGAAATACATAAGGCTCCCAACACGTTTCTTGTCATACTAAACAATGCCGAAGCATCTGCATTATATTTTTCTTCAATTGTCATAAAGGCAATGGTTGAGAGAGGAACAAATAGGAAAGCGAGACAAACCGATTGTGATATCCTGTACATGACCAAATGCAAAAAATCCGAATTTGGCACCAAGTTGGCTGAATAAAACAACGCGCAGCCGAATAGGAAAAAACCCATCGCTATTACATAACGTATTTGAACAACATTGATCACTTTACCAATAACAGGAATTAAAATAATGATGGCAATCCCACCTGGTGTTAGAACCAATCCAGAAAGAAAAGCCGTGTATCCAATAATCTGCTGCGTAAATTGTGGAACAATTACAGCTGATGCATATAGACATCCACCCAATCCAGCCATTAAAATTGAGCTTATTGCAAAATTACGATCTTTGAATACTTTTAGATCAACAACAGGTTTTTCTGTATAAAGAAGCCATATTATTGCGCCTATGATACCAATTACCGAAAAAAAACCCAACCAACAGATGAAACCCGAACCAAACCAGTCAGCATTTTCCCCACGATCCACCATGACTTCCAGACAACCAAGTCCCAGTGTTATTAAGCTGACTCCAATATAATCAATTCGTTCACTACGCTTTCTGGCCCATGGCGGATCATCAACAAGCATGGCCACCGCAAACACTGTTATGATTCCGACAGGAACGTTAAGAAAGAAAATCCATCGCCAGGAATAACTATCCGTGATCCATCCGCCCAAGGATGGACCCAATACAGGTGCAACCACAGTGGCAATTGCCGTTAGTCCGAAAGCTGCCCCCCGTTTATCTGGAGGGAAGGTATCGAGAATTATCGATTGCTGGTTTGGTTGAAGCCCCCCCCCAAAAAATCCTTGCATTAGGCGGAATAAAACGAGCTGAGCCAAGCTATTCGCGATACCACATAAAAAAGAAGATACGGCAAACATGAATATACAAATAAGAAAATAACGTTTTCGTCCAAGGATCCTTCCTAACCATCCCGAAATTGTTAAAACAATTCCGTTAGCCGCCAGATAGGAGGTCAATGACCAAGTCGCATTATCATAGGTTGTTGATAAACTGCCGGCAATATGGGGCAAAGATACATTGACAATTGTCGTGTCCAGAATTTCCATAAAAGCGGCAAGAGTTACGACAATGGCAATTAACCATGGATTATGTTTTGGCTTCCATTCCTCTTTTACGGTATTTAAGGTAGCGGATTGACTCATTTCGTGTAAACCGTTGGCACGACTGAAAGACCTATGGCCAAGGGAACCTTGGGATCCAGTCCTTCATCAATCAATATTTTAACAGGAACACGCTGTACAATCTTGACATAGTTACCCGTAGCATTTTCTGGTGGAAAAGCACTAAAGACAGATCCTGTTCCTGCCTGGATTGAATCAACATGCCCCTTTAATTTCATAAATGGATATGCATCCACCTCAATTTTAACCTTTTGACCCGGACGAACATTGGTAATCTGTGTTTCCTTGTAGTTTCCAATTACCCAAACCTCTGGCTCAACTATGGATAAAAGGGATTGACCAACGGTTACATAACTGCCCTGCTCAACGTTACGTTTGGAAATCCATCCATCATGCGGTGCCCTGATTTCAGTCCATCCAACATTTAAAGCGGCCGTTTCCAATTGTGCTTCCGCTGCCTTAACAGCCCCACCCTGATCAGAAACCTTACTTTTGACATTGCCAATATTGGCTTCGACTGGAGTGGCAATTAAATAATTACCTTCAGCTCTGTCCACTTCCGCTTTTGCCTGGTTAAAAGCGGAAGTGGCATAATCAATCGCCTGCTGGGTTGTAGCAGGACGCGCAATATTATGTTGACGAACATAATCCGTTTTGGCCTTGAATAATTGCGCTTTCGCGGCTTCCAGTTGTCCCTCGGCAACTTTTAGCTGACCTGGATAATTCTTTTTTGCAACTTCCAATAAATATTGTGAGGCAAGATACTGGGCTTTTGCCCTTTCCAAATTACCTTGCGCCTGTAAAAAAGATGCTTTGTAATCCCTTGAATCAATCCTCAACAAAACCTGACCCTTATGGACAAACTGATTATCATTGACCAATAATTCAGTCACGTAACCATTGACATGCGGTGCGATCGTAATGGCACGCCCGGCGGTAAATGCATCATCCGTACTAACATCATTACGTGTAAACCACCAATATAAACCAATTAAAATGACAACAATGATCATAATGAAAAACATTAGATACCGGATTGCCTTTTTTTTATTTTTAGGATTGGTGGATTTTTTTTCTTCAGATGAATCAAGATCCTGTTTCGAGTCAGTTGTATCCGCTGTCATAAATGTCCATCCACAATGATAAAATTATTAATAATCCAGATTCTGCGTCTGTATCAATCTGGCATACATGCCCTGCTGTTTCATTAAATAATCATGATTTCCCTGTTCTACAACTTTCCCATCCGAAACAACGATAATGACATGTGCTGTTCGTATAGTAGACAAACGGTGGGCCACAATTAAAGTCGTGCAATCCCTTCGCAGTTTAGCCAAGGCTTTTTGTATGACATGTTCACTTTCCGTATCCAATGCACTTGTCGCTTCATCCAATAACAATAAACGAGGGTTTCTTATTAACGCACGTGCAAGGGCAATTCTCTGACGCTGACCTCCTGAAAGACATTGTCCACCATGACCAACATTTGTATCCAGGCCTTTTGGTAAATCTCCAAGAAAACGATTGATAGCTGCCCCTTCCAAGACTTTTTCGATCTCCTCTTTGCTTGCATACGGATTACCGATCCGAATGTTATCGATAATAGACATATCAAATAACAACGGATCTTGTGGAACATAGGCGATTGCTGAACGCAATTCATGAATTTTGATGTTCCGCAAGTCAACTCCGTCAAAAATGATCTGTCCCTGCTGTATATCATGTAGACGGGGGATCAAAGTCAACGCCGTTGATTTTCCCGCACCCGAGGGCCCAACCAGGGCAACAGTCTGGCCTGATTCAATTTCAAAATTCAAACCATGCAATCCAACTTCACGACCTGGATAAATAAAATGCACATTTTGAAATTGAATTTTCCCTTTTCCATTAGGTAAAGGCAGTGCATTCATTTTATCTTTTATTTTGATAGGTTGATCAATAATATTAAAAATACGGTTTAGACCAGATATGCCTTCCTGCATTGCCGCATTTAAAGATCCCAGGGCCCGCAACGGTCTTGCCGCCAAAAGCAAAGCCGCTACAAAGCCTGAAAAATCCCCCAAGGTTGCACCGCCCATCGCGGCACGCCAGCCAGCAAATCCTAAAACCGCCGCAACGGCACTTCCTCCCAAAACCTCCATAATTGGATCAACTTTTGCACGACCTCGAATAATTTTTAGAGTAGCATCATATAATTGATCAAATGATTGACCCAACCGTCTGATTTCACGCTTTTCCATTCCATAGACACGAACGGTTCTGGCCTGTGAAAAAGTCTCATTCAATAACGCTGCGGTTTTTCCAACCTGTTCCTGCATATTTCCGGAAGCTTTGCGCACTCGCTTTCCCAATTTTTGAATAGGTACAGCAGCGATTGGATATAATAGAGCCGCAATTAAACTCAACTCCCAATCCATATAGAACATCGAAACAATCAAACTAATAACCGTAATTGCATCTCCAAACGCATTAACCATTCTTATCATGGCTTCACGTATGGATAATGCATCAGTGGTAAAACGGGCGGAAAGCTGTGCGGGGGCTTCCTTTTCAACTAACGAGATATCTGCATGAACCAGATGCAAAAACATTTTTTTCTGCAGCCCCCGTATAATCTGTAAAACCAAATCTTGTACGGAAAGCGTCTGAATATATTGTGACGCGGCCTTTGCGGCCGTCACCATAACAACCAGGGCGGGGATCTGATACAAAATTCGAGGATCATTATCCTTAAACATATCCAATGCGCGCTTTATCACCAAAGGGTATAAAGCTGTCAATCCGGCCATAAAAATTGTCGAGATAACAATCAATAAAATACGTTTCGGATAAAAACGTATTTGCTCTCTCCATAAACGTTGAAGAAAAGGCCAACTTTTGTCTTCCCCCAGTATCAGGGATAAAATCATCTTTCTTTTAGTTTGTTTCTTATTGTTTTTCTGTTCTTGATTCACACTTTGATACTTTTACATGGAGCAAATGATATGAAAGCTTTTTAACCCAAATTAAAATATTAAATCGAATATTTAATCTGTATTTTTCAAACTGTGCCTTTTTAACCACTCTATACAATCCAAGGCGGAAGCATAACATCCACCATCAATCCACCATATTTTAACCGATTCAAGAATTTTCCCCATTATTGGACCTTTTTCAACTCCCAGTTCAATTAAATCCCTACCTTTTACGGGGAAAACTGGTGTCGGTATATCAATAACCCGTTTACGCCATTTATCCCATAGAATGAAATCATCATCCCGGTGTTTAATCTGTTCTAGCCAGCTTTGGCCAATAAGAACGTCAAGAGAATATAATGCCTTTAATTGAACAAGCCGCTTATCCGATGCATCGGCTTTTAAGGATAACGGTTTTTCCAATCTTGATAAGAATTTAGCATCTTTACTGGACAATTTAAACTTTTTTGCAACTAATATGGCAGACCCCTTAATTAAGGCAGACAGGCGGATAATTGCATTATCAGGCACGCCTGCCGCGATAAGTTTAACAAACGGATCAAGACGATACCCAAAAGGCATTAGAACGGTTAAAACCCCATATCTATCCATCAAATTTAATACATCCCCAGCTCTTGGACCCGTGATAATCTTTTTTAATTCTGACCAAACTCGCTCTGCCGACAAAGTATCAAGCTGTGTCGCATAAAACTGAATGGCATTCACAGCATCTAAATCCGGTTGAGTTTTTCCATAGCGCGCATAAAAACGAAAATATCTTAAAATCCTTAAAAAGTCTTCTGCAATACGTTCATGTGCCGTTCCTACAAAACGAACATGACCTAATGAAAGATCTTCCTGTCCATGGAAATAATCCCATAATTTTCCGTTTTTATCACAATATAAAGCATTAATTGTAAAATCACGTCTGGCAGCATCCTCTTGCCAGTCCTGTGTCCAAACAACCTTGGCATGTCGCCCATCAGTCTTAATATCCTTACGTAATGTCGTTATCTCATATGAATGATGATTTATTATTGCCGTAACTGTTCCATGTTCAATACCTGTAGGTATCCCCTTTATCCCTGCCCGACTTAATTTTTCAATTATACGGTCAGGGAGATCCATGGCTGCGATATCAATATCAGAAATTGGTTTCTGAACAAGCAAATCCCGAACCACACCGCCAACTAAACGTGCATCAGGAAAAATATCCCATAATTTTTTTAAATCCTTTTTGGATTGATCAGGTAATTTATCCAAAATATTCATGAAACAGTCACTTTTATAATCATTCTATTGAAACGACCCATCCTATTTCTTAGAAATTAATTCAACAATAGACCCATCAATAATTCTTTGCGACTTTGCAAACCTGTCAGTAAACAATACAAAATTAAAATTATTTTCTTGAAAATTTATATCATTCCCATTTCAATTCTTTCTTGATGAATAATGGTTATGTTATAAATCTATCATGTCCACATCATCCCTATTCTGAATTTTATCATTATGTCATAACAAATAAACTGTAAATGCATATCCATGAACTTAATATGCAAAATATCTTTTGAAATATGATATAAAGAAAGTGTTTCTTATTCATGATTGATTTGATAAAAGAAATATTAGCTTTAGGATTTTAGTTTCTATCAAGAGAATAATCACATGAATTATCAATCTCGTTTATTATCTTTGCTATTCTGCCTTGCGTTCAGCGGATATTTTACATTACCTGTCCTGTCTGGCGTTGCCCAGACAGCAAAAAACAACCCTAAACAAAAAACATCAAAAGTAACTTCTTCATCCAAAAACAACAAGCAAAATAGTCAAACAAACAAAACATCAACAAATGATGACGATGATGATCCAACTGATGATGATTCAAATGATGATGATAGCAAAAATCCAACACAATCCCTCTTTGAAGCGATCAATGTCGGAAACCTTTACGCCGCACAAGATGCTTTAAACCGTGGTGCCGATTTACATGCAACCAACGTCTTGGGTCAAACACCTCTGGAAATGTCCATTGATCTTAATCGCGATCGCATCACCTTTTTGCTTTTGTCAATGCGTGGCTATAATAACTCACCTCAAAAACTAAATGGTGATAGAGAAATATCAACGGTTTCGGTTAAAAGTGAAAAAGGATATTTATCCATTAAAGGTCAAAATCAACGTAAAACTGTTTCAAATCTCAACCAATCAAACACATATTCACATTATAACAATATTTCCAAACCTGAAATCGGCTTTCTCGGTTTTAACAAAAGCTAGGTTTTACATTTGAATTTAAGATTTGGCCAATTTAGTCATTGCATTATATTCATTACGCAATATATCAAGAGCATATAATCCTCCATTTCTTTCGAAATGCCAAAAGGTCCATCCATTACAAGAAGGTGAATTTGTTACAAGGGCCCCAATTTTATGAATGGAACCTCTTTTGTTTCCACTGATAACAGTGCTATCGGATGTTACTGTAGCAAAAACGCGTTTATTTCGATCCATCAAGATTGTTCCTGGCTGAATAAATCCCTGTTCAATCAGGTTTCCAAAAGGAACACGAGGAATCTCTCGTTTGGAAGGGGTGACTTTAATATCTTCAATCGATAACGGCTTTTCATTGTTCACACGTCGAAGGGCGGCTTTCATATAGTCTGGATGACGCTCAATCCCGATATAACGTCGCTGAAGTTTTTTTGCCACGGCAAGGGTTGTTCCAGTTCCAGCAAAAGGATCCAATACAACATCTTCAATATTTGTAGAGGACAAGATAACGCGATATAGCAAGCTTTCTGGTTTTTGGGTCGGATGTAATTTTAGTCCATGTTCATTTCGAAGTCTTTCATGTCCAGTACATAAAGGCAGAAACCAATCAGAACGCATCTGAATATCATCATTTAGGGTTTTCATGGCCTGATAATTGAAACAATATTTACTATCAGCATCTTTGGCTGCCCATATTAATGTCTCATGCGCATTGGTAAATCGTCTTCCCTTAAAATTTGGCATGGGATTGGATTTCCGCCAAACAATATCATTCAAGATCCAGAAACCAAGATCCTGTAAAATTGCTCCAATTCTGAAAATATTATGATAGGAACCAATAACCCAAATTGTTCCATTTTTTCTCAATAAACGATGACATTCCTTCAACCAGCTTCGACAAAATTGATCATATAGTTGGAAACTCTTAAATTTATCCCAATCTTCATTAACCCCATCCACAATTGTATCATCTGGACGACGCAATTCTCCCTGTAATTGCAAATTATATGGGGGATCGGCAAAAATACAGTCAATTGACGCAGAAGGTATGGTTTTCATGACCTGAATACATTCACCATTCAAAATCTGATCCAAAGGTATATTTAATTTTACTGCTTCACTCATAAAATCCTTGACCTTTTACTTGCTCTTTTTGCTCTACATCCATTGAAAACGAAAATTGTCTTACGGTGATATATCCTTGGCGATGATGTGGAGAACAACCATATTTCCTCAAGGCCTCACGATGCATAACCGTTGGGTACCCCACATTATGCTCCCATCCATACCGATCCCATTTCCGTGCCAGACCAACCATCAGCTTATCGCGCAAAACCTTTGCGATAATTGATGCCGCAGCAATTGAATATGAAAATCCATCCCCCTTGATAATGGTTTGCGTGGCACATCCAAAATCAGGATCGATCGTTCCATCAACCAATACAAGATCAGGAAGAATATTTAGTTTTGATACAGCCCTTTGCATTGCCAAGCTGGCAGATTTCCTGATATTTAAATGGAAAATTTCATCAACTGATGCCGCGGCCACACCAATCTTGACATGCGGCATTTGATTTAAAACCGCATAAATTTCTTGTCTCAATGCAGGTCTGATTTTCTTTGAATCATCAAGCAATTCTGAAATATCCTCAGGAATATTTTCCTGAAACATTACAGCGGCAGCAACAACAGGACCAGCAAGACAACCCATTCCCACTTCATCCACGCCTGCAATTGATACTTTATGATGCATTCTACTCAAATAATTCGTTTCTAAACCAATAACCTACTATACTCAACGAGTCGCAAATGAATAGCCCTAAAATGAAAAAAATAAAAAAAGCTGTTAATAACTTCTGATTAACAGCTTTTTTAAGCCTAAATTTTAAATTTAATTATTAGCTTATTTACATTTACGATGTTTACAACAACATTTAAACATCCTTGATAAAAATGTTCCGGCAATCAAAGCTATAACCAATGCTGCAACAGGACGGTTTCGAATGAAATTCATCAAGCATTCCATTTTCCCCTCAGAACCATATAGACGCGAAAATTCATTATCGGCAACACCCGCAAAATCCTCAAAACGTTTTCCTTTTTGATCAGATGCTTTATTTCTTAAATCCTGACCTTTTTCTCTGGCCTGGTCCGCGACGTTTTGAACCTTGTCTTTTAATTGATCAATAGTATCCTGTTTTTTATCCTGGGCACGAGAAAAGGCATCCTGTGCTTTATCTTTGGCATCATCAATCGAGCTGCCAATTTTTGCACCAACTTCCCTTAAAGTATCTTCCATATTCTTTGACATTGTTCCCTCCTTTAAAAAAGGATTGCAATCTTATCATTTTTTTATGTTTTTAAGTGTATCTTTTGCTTCGTTTTTCACCGATTCATAATTTTGCTTGGCATGGTCAACCGCGTCCTTTAATTTTGCCTTTCCATCCGTTAATGTATTTTCAATTTTTTCAGCAGTATTTTTAATAAAATCTTTTACATTACTCATATTATGCACCTTTTATAACAACAATTCATAGACTATTGGTAATTATGACAACTCCAAACCAAAAAGTCTATAAAATTATCAATCACTTAGATTACAATACCGCTTTTTAGAGATATAAAATCTCCAGGGTTAAGGAATATTAAAAAATGAAGTGATCAACTTTAATATTGATTAAATTCTGCAATGATTTATTTTGTCACAATTAGTTTTGTTATTTTGATTTTTAATTATATAAATTTAGATATTGCCATTAAAAATAAGTTTCTTGCATATGACTTTACCCCAAAATACAACAAATTCTGATAAATCTCACTCACGTTTGCATCCATGGTTAAAAATATTTTTATATATCGGTCTAATAGCTGTCATTATTGGGGTGGCATATCGTTTTTATGGTGTATTTTCATCAACTTCCGAGCATTCCCATTATGTTGTTGAACAACCCGTTGCAGCAACAATTGTAAAGAAAAGCCATCTACCTGTTATTCTAACTGAACTTGGAACAGTCGTTCCCATTTCCAATGTTACCGTACAAACACGAATTTCCGGCTATTTACAACAAGTATTTTTCACGGAAGGGCAATTGGTTAAGAAAAATGATTTACTTGCCCTTATTGACCCACGTCCCTCAGAAGCTTTGAAGGCACAATATGAAGGCAATTTAAAAGCCGACACGGCCTTACTGCAACAGGCAAAATTGGACAATAAGCGCTATCAAACCCTTCTAAAACAAAACAGTATCGCCCCCATGACGGCTCAAGATCAGCAATATAAGGTTGCCCAGCTTGAAGGACAGGTCAAAACAGATCAGGCCCTAATCAAACAGCAAGAATTAAATCTTATCTACTGTCACATCCGTGCACCTGTTGACGGTCGCATCGGGATCAGACAGGTTGATGCGGGAAATTATATTACCGAAGGCCAAAGCGGAGGATTGGCCACTTTAACCCAGATGACCCCCATGTCGGTTATTTTTACCTTACCTGAAAATCAATTGGGCATTGTCTTGGAAGCTTTGAAAAATAAAAAAGAACTAACCGTTGAGGCTTGGAACACCGATAATACGACCAAACTTGCCACAGGAAAAACAAGCGTGATAGACAGTCAGATTGACACATCAACAGGAACCGTTCGGTTGAGAGCCATTTTTGAAAATAAAAACTGGGAGCTTTTTCCAAACCAATTTGTAAATGCCCATTTACTAGTCAAGGTTATTAAAGATGCTTTGATTTTACCAAATAATGCCATTCAAACAGGACCAAATGGTTCCTTTGTGTATGTTATTCAAAAAGATTCAACGGTTAAAATACAGACAATCAAAACAGGATATAATGATGGTGAACATACGGTTATAACCGCTGGTTTAGTTGAGAATGAAAAAATAGTTACTGACGGAATTGATACTTTACATGAAGGTTCAAAAGTCATCATTCCCGAAAATACGCAATCTTCTGAATAATAATTAACTTGAAAATCATAACAGTTTCCTAATTTTGTCAAGTTTATAAATAAATCGAGATCTTTATGAATCCATCACGCCTTTTTATTTTGCGCCCCGTGGCAACAACCCTGCTTATGATTGCCATCATGATCTGCGGAATATTAGGCTATCGTTTCTTACCCCTGTCCGCGTTACCTGATGTTGACTATCCAACAATAACCGTTTCAACATTTTATCCGGGCGCAAGTCCGGATGTCATGATGACCTCGGTCACAGCACCATTGGAAAGTGAATTGGGATCCATCCCTGGATTAAATCAAATGATTTCCCAATCCTCTGGAGGGGCTTCAGTCATCACGTTACAATTCAATCTTTCAGTCTCCATGGATGTCGCGGCCCAGGAAGTGCAAGAAGCTATCAATCAGGCCAACTCCCTTTTGCCCACTGATTTGCCTGCACCTCCTGTTTATGCAAAAGTAAATCCTGCTGATACACCTATCCTTACGCTTGGCATTACTTCAAAATCTCTACCCCTGACCGAGGTTGAGGATTACGTTAATAACAGGTTGGCCACAAAAATAAGCCAGATTAATGGGGTAGGACTGGTTACCCTATCAGGAGGACAACGTAAGGCAATCCGTGTACAAATCAATATTCCTAAAATAACTTCATATGGAATTGATCTGGACAGTATCAGAACAACAATCGGTAACGTTAATGTCAATTCCCCCACCGGAAATTTGGATGGCCCAAAACGCGCCGTCACCATCCAGACCAATGGACAAATAAAAAATCCGGAACAGTTACTTAGCCAAATTATCGCCTATAACAATAATGGACCTGTTCGATTACGTGATGTGGCCACTGTCATAAACGGTCCAGAAAATAGTCAATTGATGGCATGGGCAAATAAAACACCAGCCTTGATTTTAAATGTACAACGGCAACCCAAGGCCAATATTATCTCGGTTGTTAACAATATCAATGAAATATTACCACAATTAAAAAAATCATTGCCTTCTGGTATAACATTAACGCCATTGACCGATCGCACGACATCCATTCGCGCTTCAATTCATGATGTAAAATTTGAGCTCATTCTGTCAATTATCTTGGTTATTTTGGTCATCTTTATCTTTTTAAGAAATATTTCTGCAACAATCATTCCCAGTCTTTCCGTTCCCCTATCCTTGATCGGAACCTTGGCGGTAATGTATCTTTTTAATTTCTCACTAGATAATTTATCCTTGATGGCATTGACAATAGCGACCGGTTTCGTTGTGGATGATGCAATTGTTATGATAGAGAACATTACACGATATATCGAAATGGGCGAAAACCGGATTCAAGCCGCTTTAAAAGGGTCAGAAGAAATAGGGTTTACAATCATATCGCTTACGATTTCTTTAATCGCTGTCCTTATCCCTCTATTATTCATGGGGGATATTATCGGTCGTTTATTTTACGAATTTGCAGTTACCCTGTCTATTACAATCATCATATCCGCCATTGTTTCCCTAACCCTGGTTCCAATGTTGTGTGCGCATATTCTGACCGAAACCGAAAAAAAACAGAACAACTATTTTTTTGATCGTGTGATAGACAGAATAATAGAATTTTACAATACCGGACTACAATTTGTCTTCAAACACCAGCCTCTAACCTTATTTATCACCTGTTGCACCTTTGTCATAACCCTCATAATGGCTTACTACATCCCCAAGGGTTTCTTTCCCGTTCAAGATAACGGTATGGCACAAGGCATATCCATCATGCCTCAAAATGCCTCGCTGAAAGCGGTCGCAAACAAGCAAAAAGCTCTGGCAAACACAATTTTAAACGATCCAGACGTGGATAACCTTTCATCATTTATCGGCATTGACGGACAGAATATGACCCTTAATCAGGGACGTTTCTTGATCAATTTGAAAAACCGAAAGGAACGTAAAACATCTATTGAAAAAACAATCAAAAGAATAACCCGGGCATCAAGACAGGTTGTTGGAACACAACTTTATCTTCGACCCATACAAGATCTCTCGCTAGAAACAACTTTTTCAGCCACCCAATACCAACTTTTGATCGAAAATCCGGATTACAGGCAACTTGAACTCTGGGTACCTAAAATTGTTAATCGTCTGCAAAAAGAACCTACCCTTTCCGATGTCTCCTCAAACCTGCAATCACAGGGATTGGTTGCCAATATCACCCTTGACCGTGCCACAGGTGCTCGTTATTCCATCACACCTCAAACAATTGATAATGTTTTATATGACTCTTTTGGCCAACGCCAAATTTCCACTATTTTTACAGAATCAAACCAATACAGGATCATTCTGGAAGCCGATCCAAAATTTCAAAAACATTTGACCTCTTTGAACCAGCTTTATCTTCCCGGAATAAATGGCAACAATTCCGCTTCAACTTCTGGTCCAACAAGAAATCCAACCTCTGGTCTGGTTCCTTTATCCCAGGTGACAAGAATCACTCATGACACCGCACCCCTTCTAGTCACCCACTTCGGTCAGTTTCCAGCCATATCGATTTCCTTTAACATCAACAAGGGTCATTCCCTGGGGGAGGCAACACAAATCATCAATTCCATCCACAAGGAACTGAATCTTCCCTCAAGCTTCCAGGTCAGTTTTCAAGGAATAGCGGCTGCATTTGAAAAGAGCCTTAAAAATGAATTGTTTCTTGTTATAGCGGCCATTATTGCTGTTTATATTATCCTTGGCATTCTTTATGAAAGCTTCATTCATCCCATAACTATTTTGTCAACCCTTCCCTCGGCCACGATTGGTGCACTATTTGCACTATGGATTGATGGATGCAATTTAGATATTATGGGAATTATTGGCATCATTCTATTAATTGGAATTGTCAAAAAAAATGCCATTATGATGATTGATTTTGCGCTGGAGGCTGAAAGGAAAGACAAGAAATCCTCACTGGAGGCAATTCATCAGGCAGCACTTCTACGGTTCAGGCCCATTCTGATGACAACCCTGGCGGCCATGTTGGCGGCTATTCCCATGATGCTGGGAACAGGAACCGGATCTGAACTAAGGCATCCTTTGGGTATCAGCATTTTTTGGGGGCTTCTTGCCAGCCAATTGCTCACTCTTTTTACAACTCCCATTATTTATCTATATATGGAAAGACTTAAAAACTGGGGACATCATTTTTTTTCATCATTATCCAATCACCAACCAATTGATGAAAAACCTGAATCATGAATATAGCAAAACCCTTTATACAACGGCCTGTTGCAACAATTTTACTCACAGTTACATTATTTCTAACAGGTATACTGGGTTACGAACTATTACCAGTTTCTGATCTCCCCAACGTGGATTTTCCTGTAATCATGATACGTGCCCAACAAGCGGGCGGCACACCAGAGGAAATTGCCAGCTCAATTGCTGCACCATTGGAGAGAAGGCTGGGACAGATACCTGGCACCAATGAAATGACCTCACAATCAACCCAAAACCAGGTCAGGATCATTTTACAATTCGATCTTTCCAAAGATATCAATAATGCGGCAAGGGATGTAGAAGCCGCCTTACAAGCGGCACGTGCCGACCTTCCCTCTTCGATGCGTTCCAATCCATCCTATTTCAAGATGAATCCCTCCACCTCTCCCATCATGATCTTGGCCATGACATCCAAGACCAAAACCTTGCCACAGCTTTATGATTATGCGACAACTGTTTTGCAACACCAGCTCTCAAGTATCAAAGGGGTCGGGCAAGTTGAACTGGGGGGAAGTTCACTACCGGCAGTCAGAATTGAACTAAACCCGCATGCCCTTTACAAATACGGTATTGGATTTGAAGATGTCAGGGCGGCACTGGCATCAACCAACGCTCATACACCCAAAGGTTTTATTGAGGAAGGTGACAAACGCTATCAATTAGCAACCAATGACCAGGCAACAAAGGCTGAAGCCTATCGAAACCTCGTAATTGCATACAGAAATCATGCACCTGTCATGTTAGAGAATATTTCAACAGTAAAAGACGACGTTGAAGACTTACATCATGCGGGATATTATAACGATAAACGCTCCATCATTCTGGTTATTTTCCCTCAAGCCGGTAGTAATGTCATCAAGACAACCAGTTTGATTCATAAAAAGTTATCATTGATAAAGGCAGCCTTACCTACCGATGTGAATCTGCACATTGCCATTGATCGTTCAACCACAATCAGGGCCACCCTGTTTGATACCCAAATGACATTGGTCATATCTATTGTTCTAGTCATAACGGTTATTCTGGTTTTTCTAAGAAACATTCGAGCCATTATTATTCCTGCCGTTGTTTTGCCAGCCTCCATTATCTCCACATTTGCCATTCTTAAATTATTGGGTTATTCACTTGATACGTTTTCCTTAATGGCGCTAACCATCGCAACCGGCTTTGTCGTGGATGATGCCATTGTTGTGCTGGAAAATATAAACCGGCATTTGGAGAATGGTATATCTCCCAAAGCTGCCGCTTTATATGGCGCAAAGGAAGTCTCGTTTACGGTAATCTCGATCACTATATCTTTGATTGCCGTGTTCCTGCCGATATTGCTGATGGGTGGTTTGATAGGAAAATTGTTTCATGAATTTGCCATGACCCTTTCCATAACCCTGATTATTTCGATGATCCTTTCCCTGACCCTAACTCCCATGATGTGTGCCTTTATTCTTATGCGACACCAAGGAAACAATAATAAACGGGGATATAAAATTAATCATTATTTTATAAAATTATTTGATTATTGTGATCAACTCTATCAAAGCACTCTTTCGCACATCCTTAAATATCCCCTTCTTGTTGTCCTATCAATTCCTGCAACGATTATCCTGATGATTTTTCTTTTTATAACCATGCCTAAAGGTTTCATGCCTAATGAGGATATCGGGGTTTTGTTATGCCATCTTCAGGGCGATCAATCCATTTCCTTTCAAAACATGAAAGAAAAAATCCAGTTTGTTCAGAAAATACTTATAAATGATCCGGATATTGCATCCATTTCCTCCTTTACCGGAGGCAAAGCGGTCAATCAGGGAAATATCTTTATTTCCTTAAAAGATAAAAAGTTACGAAAAAATAATATTTTTGAAACTCAAGCGCGACTTTCTAAAAAATTACAAAATATGGTTGGCGCGAAATTCTATATTTTCCCTCCCAATATATTACATGTAGGCGGGCGTTCAAGTAACGCAAACTATCAATATACTTTACAATCAGATTCCTCTAGCGAATTATATAAATGGATGCCCAAACTTGTTGAAGCACTAAAAAAGCATCCCGGTATCATCACAGATGTCTCTTCCGATGTCCAACAGGGAGGTGAGGCAATCAATATTGATATTCTTCGGGATACAGCCGCACGAGTTAACTTAACACCACAACTTATTTCAAATACGTTGTTTGATTCTTTTGGACAGCGTGCCGCTTCAATTATTTATAATCCATTAAACCAATATCGGGTCATTATGGAAACGGATCCGCGTTACGCCCCTCATACCGGTGCCTTGAATCAGGTATGGGTCAGTGTTGCAGGAGGATCACCCGGTGGCGGAACCGTATCAAATACAATCCGTGTCAAATCGAATGCATTTTTAAGTCAAGAGGATAAAATCGAGCAGGAAAACTTTAGAAACCAGATCGCGAATAGACTTGCCGGGGGTAATGGTGCATCCAATGGTTCAGCTGTCTCCACCAATCATGAAACCATGATCCCATTATCTTTTGTCACTAACCAGAACAAAGCATTGACCTCATTATCAGTCAATCATCAGGGTATGTTCGTTGCCGCGACTTTATCATTTAACTTGGCAAAAGGAAAATCACTGAGCGATGCCATTCAGCTCATCAAAACGGAAACCGTCAAAATTCATTTACCAAAAAATATAGCAGGAAGTTTTTCTGGCAATGCAGCCCAGTTCCAGAGCAGCATCAAAAATAATATCATTATCATATTTGCCGCAATTGCCGCCGTTTACATTACACTGGGTATATTATATGAAAGCTACATCCATCCTTTAACAATTCTATCCACCCTTCCCTCGGCAGGTGTTGGCGCATTACTGGCGCTTGATCTGTTCGGGGAAGAATTTACTATTATAACCATGATTGGCATTATCCTACTTATTGGGATTGTCAAAAAAAATGCCATTCTTTTGGTTGATTTCGCTATCAAGGCAGAAGAGTCAGAAAACATGGATACAAAATCAGCAATTTTACTAGCATGTAAATTACGCTTTCGTCCCATTCTCATGACTACCGTTGCAGCTGCATTTGGTGCAGTTCCCCTTATTCTTTCCAATGGATATGGTTGCGAGATCAGACGTCCACTTGGAATCGCGATTGTAGGGGGTTTAGTGGTCAGTCAGGCTCTGACCTTGTATACAACCCCGGTAATTTATATCTATATGGATCGATTACGACATAACCGTCTGTTAAAGAGACTATTTTTTCATGGGGGACAGCAACGTGCATAATAGGGGCATCAACCTGCTCTCCTTACGATATGTGGGGACCACTTTCTTTTTTTTGCTAAGCGGCTGTATGGTTGGACCAAATTATCATCGCCCCGCTCCAGTCATTTCACAACGGTTCAAGGAATTGAAACCAGTTAACGGATGGCAGACAGCCAATCCCAGTGCCGCCGCCTTTCCTAAAGGTGAATGGTGGACTATCTATAATGATCCTGTTCTTAATCAGCTGGAAGAACAGGTTGATATTTCCAACCAGAATTTAAAACAGGCAGAAGCAAATTATCGTTATGCGCGTGCCTTGATTGACCAAACTAAGGCAGCTCTATACCCAACATTAAATCTTGGCACGAATTTTGATCGTCAAGGTAACGGCGGTGGTGCAAGAAGTATTGGTAATGGGGGCGGAAATATTAATTATTCGACCGGGATGACCAGAAATACTTATGCATTACAAACCTCTGCGAGCTGGGATCTCGATCTGTGGGGAAAAATACGACGTAACACGGAAAGTCAGGTTGCTGCTGCACAAGCCAGTGCCGCAGATCTTGCCAATGCAAGACTATCTTATCAAAGCCAGTTGGCCCAGACCTATTTTAACTTGCGATATCAAGATTCATTAATCGATTTATTGCAAAAAACCGTTAAAGCCTATAAGCAATCCTTAAAAGTAACCCAGGATCAACATAATGCCGGTGTTATTGAACCCACGGCGTTATTACAGGCACAGACACAGCTTGAGCAAACCAGGGCACAATTGACTGCTGCAGGTATTTCTCGAGCCCAATACGAACATGCTATTGCCACTCTAATTGGAAAGCCCCCGGCAAATTTATCAATTCCTCACGGTATTTTAAATGACAACATACCTCAAATTCCAGTAGGTGTTCCATCCATTTTATTACAAAGAAGGCCTGATATAGCTTCAGCCGAACGCCATATGCAAGAAAAAAATGCCCAGATAGGAGCTGCTATTGCAGCGTTTTTCCCCGATGTAACCTTATCAGCCAATTTATCCTATAGTGGCAATCCGGTGGGCAGCCTTGTTCAAGTTGCCAACCGCATCTGGTCTTTGGGGGCATCCGCTTCAGAAAACTTGTTTGATGGCGGGGTAAGAAGTTCAATGGTCAAACAGGCAGAGGCACAATATGATGCTTCTGTGGCTCAATATAGGCAAACCATTCTTGCAGCCTTGCAATCCGTTGAGGATCAACTATCTAACCTTAATATCCTAGCCAATCAAAAAATCCAGCAACAAGCAGCGATTGAATACGCTGACAAAGCCCTTAAAGTATCCCTGGCGCAATATATGAGCGGCACTCACGATTATACCACTGTTGTAACTCAACAAGTCGCTTTATTAAATAATAAGCAAACAGCTCTTGGAATACGGCAACAACAAATGGTGGACAGCGTTTTGTTGATCGAAAACCTTGGAGGTGGCTGGAAAGATGATCGATTGCCAAGCAAATCTTCTTTAACCTCCAATATACC
>NZ_JAXOQA010000030.1:0-23060 GCF_047307945.1 Commensalibacter sp. A3DC
AATCAGCATTATAAGCTTGCATAATACGTTTGATAATAAAATTGCGTGGCATTTTGCGTTCTAAACAATAAGCATCTAATTTTTGGGGAACTAACTTGTTATTTTTATCATTGCATTCGATAGAATTGACACGAATACGACGATTAGAAAGTTCCCCCTTGCTATTTTTATACTCAATAGCAATTTCAGTTGGTTCAATAGGAATATTAACAATGTATTTGTTAGAAGGAAAAGCTGGAAAAGTAGTGTATTCCTCATCAAAAAAAGAATTAATTGGTTCATTATCATTTTTTTGGATAATAGATAATATTTCCATTTTTTTTGAAAAATTTTTGGATGGTTTGGCATTAATAGCTATACCTGAATTACAATCTGAACAAAAACCTACTAACGAAAAAACTGTAGTTTTATTATTAAGTTTTACTTCTCGAATTCCAATCATTTCAGCAGAATTATTACGTTTGAAACAATGAGGACAATCAACGATCATTATAGACATAACATAACTCCATATCATTATAGTTTCAGAATAAAAACTATGAAGCAAATGCATATATGAGTCAATTTTGTCTATTCATACTTTTCCCTTTCTCCATAATTGTTTGATTTTCATAAGTATTTATGGAGGAAATTGTTGAAAATTTTTAGTCAAAAAAAGTGTAAAATTTTTACCATGGTTACCAATGAATTTTGTGTTGAGATGACACAACGACACATACAGAAAAGATATGGAAAAGTGCGTAACGCTCCTAAGCTTGTCGCTGTTAAGCGTGGTTGGTCAATGGTCACTTTTAAAAACTGGCTATATGGTAAAAACGCACCGAGAATGCAGGACTTAATTACTCTAATGGCTGATTGTCCTGAATTGGAAAAAGAGATCATCAAAACAGTAAAGGAAACCAGAAAGTGTTTACAGGAATTATAACAGCTGCTTGGCGTGGTTTTGGATTTGATCATGGTGATGGCTTTATCGAATTGCGATTGGGTTTTCTGTCTTTTGCATTATGTAAAGGGAAAATATGGTCTCAAGTCATTATCATGAATAATCAGGCCAGAAAATTGCTGGAGGTTAATCGTGATTTGCAGGAAAAGGTAAAACAGGATGGAAAATAGGAAGGGACTGAACCAGCGATATAAAGGAGTGGATAGACAATGGGAAATGAACAGGAATTCAGGAACATTCAATTGTGGGGGTCAAAGTTTCGACGCAGCGACACCCCACAATGCCCACTCTTTTGAAAGTAAGAGCGATGATAAAAGTAATTCATAATATCTCGTGTGTAAAGATTAAAAAATTTGATGGAAATGACCTTTTCGTTGATGGAGGTCATGAATGTCCAGACATGTAAACAAAAGAGAATACACATGGAGCCGGTTTTTCTGGAATGAATGGAGAAACGATGGGCTTCTCCAGTCCTGCTCTCTTGTCACAAAAGGATTCTGGATGGATATCCTGTGTCTCATGTTCAATAGCGAGCGTCGGGGATATCTGCAGGTAAACGGCAGACCGATGACCGTTCTTGAAATATCAAAGATGATCCATTGTGATACACGCACCGTTAAAAGGCAGATTGATATACTGAAAGAGAGAAACGTCTGTTCCGTTGATGAAAACGGTGTCATCTATTCACGAAGAATGGCTCATGAAAATAACGATGAAAATGTAGGCTTACATCAAACATGCGGTAGGGACACTGTGGATATACAGCATGCATCCTGTAGGGATACTGTAAGCTTACATAAAAAAAGTGAGGAAAACAGCCAAAAACAAAAACACTCATATAAGAATAGAATAGATAAGAATCATATAGAAGATTCATCCCCCCAAACCCCCCTTGAACCTGATGACCGGTCTGTTGATAAAAATGACAAGGTTGTTCCTATCAATGCAAATACGGAATTATTCACGAAAAGCGTGAGACTTCTCTGTGAAAAAACAAGGTTGTCAGAAATAATTTGCTATCAGACAGTCGAGCGATGGTTCAGGCAGACCAACAGAAATGCAGGATTGGTGAACGGTGCAATCATGGATGGGATACATGGAAACAATCCGATCCCATACATCACGGCTATTATAAAAAACAGGATGAAAAACCCATCGCAGTCATATCCATGTCATGAAAAAACCTATGAGCATCAATGGTGCAATGAAGATGATGATGAAATGTTCAAAAGACTTTCATCCGATGACCAGGCAGTAATTCTCAATTTCAAGAAAGAGAAAAATAGGAGTGGTTGGTATATCAAGTTTTTGGAACATCACAAGCCATCGGCATACAGATATCTTGTTCAAAACGGTCTGATCAAAAATGATGAAGGAAAGGTGGCATGATGGACATAAACGCAATTAACCATGCAAAAACCATGTATGTTTCTTTACATGGATTATGTGATGCTATTTCTGTAGTTGGTGGTATTTTTGTAATAGTATTATCAGCTACTATAATGATGATATCTATCATTAGTATAGATTCACCTGAGTATTTAAAAAAAAATTGTTTTAAATGTATTAAACGATTTTCTATAGCTGTCATAATTTTATCGATATTGCTTATTTCTTCATTAATCATCCAATCCTATTACAAAAGCCAGCTTGTCGTTTCAGGAATGAGCATCGAACAGATAAGCAAACTGGTGGGGAAATAAGATGTCCGGTAAAGCGAAATTAATTCATGGGGATGCTTTATCGGAACTGAAGAAGTTACCGAAAAACCATTTCCAACTCATTTTTACATCACCTCCATACAATATTGGTAAGGAATATGAAAAAATCATATTAGATTGGCAAGATTATTCATCCTACATGAGTGGTGTTGTTAAAGAATGCCGTGAATTATTAACTTCAAATGGAAGCATAGTTTTCCAATTGGGGAATTGGGTATTAAATGGCAGGAGAGTTCCTCTTGATATCAAATTCTTTCCATTGTTTGAAAATGAAGGTTTCTATTTCCAGAACAGGATAATTTGGCACTACAATTGGGGATATCATTGCAGCAAACGGTTTTCTGGTAGATATGAAACGTGTCTATGGTTCACGAAAAATAGGGAATATTACTTTAATGTTGATCCAGTACGTATTCCACAAAAATATCCTAAAAAGAAAGCCTACAAGGGAATAAACAAAGGTAGTTACAGCTGTAATAAACTTGGTAAAAATCCAACTGATTTCTGGATAGCGGACAGTTTCAAACATGAATTGGTTGAGACACCAAATATCACGAGAAACAATCCTGAAAAAATGGATCATCCTTGTCAGTCACCTTTGAAACTGATCAATAATTTTGTTCTTTGTTTGACAAGAGAGAAGGATAATATACTTGATCCTTTTGGTGGCGTTGGGTCTGTTGTTTTATCCGCATTACTAAACAACAGGTCAGGATGGATGATCGAAAAAGAGAAAAAATACCTGGATCAAGCTTATCTAAGATTAAAAAAGGAGAACGATTTATGTCTGGTAGCATAAACAAGGTAATCATTGTCGGTCGTCTTGGTCGTGATCCTGAAATGAAGTCAACTCAGCAGGGAAACAGGATCGCTTTGTTGTCCGTTGCGACTGGTGAAAGATACAAAGACAAAAATACGGGTGAAACGAAAACGCTGACCGATTGGCACAGGATCGTTGTCTTTAGCGATAACATGGCTGGATATGCGGAAAAATACCTTAAAAAGGGTGATCAGGTCTACATAGAGGGCAAGCTCAAGAACCGCTCATGGGACGACAATATGGGAAACAGACGGCATGTTACCGAGATTGTTGTAAGCGATTACAGGGGTAGTCTCATAAATATCGGCAATCATAGACGTGACCAGAATTCATCGGGAAACAATGACGGTTTTCCTGATGACGTAATACCTTTCTAGGAATTTGACATGACAGAACGTGAGAAAAATGACTGGTACGTCGAGCCTGTGGAATGTACCAGAGCCCTGATCAGGGCGGAGGAGATATACGGCGGGTTGGGAAACACAATTCTTGATCCATGCTGTGGTAAGGGAAACATACTCAATACCCTTTATGAACATGGTTACCATAATGTGGAGGGTGGCGATATCGAGGACAGGGGGTACAGAACAACCCGTTTCCAGCAACGTGATTTTCTTGAGTATGAGAATGAAGAGCGGTGGGATTGCATCATATCCAATCCGCCATACAAGCATGCTGAAAAGATTGCATGGAAAGCGTTGAGACAGTCAAGACACCGTGTCTACCTGTTCCTCAACATAACATTCTATGCATCAATGGCACGCGAGGATCTGTTCAGGCTTGGCAAGCTTGCACGGGTTCATACATTCGTCGAGAGGATCACGATGTATCCAGGAGATTACCAGAATGTTTCAAGAAACAGCGGAACCCAGACATACGCATGGTTCGTGTTCGACCATGGATGGAAAAGACCGACCGCAGAACTGGATCGTATATCCATTAAAAACTGATCAGAAAATGGAATATTTAGAGCATGGCAAGAAAAAACAGGAATACAAGGTCAATTCCCCCGATTATAAAGTTGCATAATCTTGAAAAACGGTTTGCTTCACGTGAAATTATCCTGGACATTGGTGTTAATCCGACAAATCCAAAGCAGAAAGAGACAAGGATACGTCGTCAATGTTCGTATGACAGGCTTCTAAGTCGTTGTGTAATAACTCAGAAACAAAGGGATTGCCTGGACAGGTTTGCGATATTGTGTGAACAGTCTGTTGGAAAGACAAAAAATATATATGCGACAATAGGTGATCTTTTCCATAACAAGCAGATATACGGACGTGATTTTGAACCAACATTCAGCCAAAGCCGTGCATTCAAAAAGATTTTCGAGATCAAGAATATGCTTGGCGTATTCAACAGCGATATCATTGTCATGCTTTCAATAGGGAATATGGATTGTCAGGAAATAGGGAAACGGTTGAATATCGAGAAAAATAAACTGTACGGGAATATTAATTCGGCCTGTATACGACTTGAGGAAATAATGGAAAATATGTAGAAAAATTTAATTATTTAAAAATAATACTTGCACGAGTTCAACTCGTATGATACATTTTTACCAAAATAGGATAAGTGTCTTTAGAAAAGACTAAAGTTTGTGATAAATAATTGATAAATGTATAAATTAATATTAAGACCGCCCGTCACGTATTAATTAATTTATACATTTTATATTTATGGGTACATGGGGCGCGTTGGGTCCTTCCATGGGCCCTCCGCAACAGGGGTCATTCGCAAGCCTGATATATCTCCAGCTATCAGATTTTTTTTTGGTTCCAGTTACACCTTGTAAATTTTTAAAAAACGTTGTTAAACAGTCATTTTTTATGGGTGTAACCTAAAAAAATTCAGGTTCCATTTATTTTTTAGAAAATCACGGAAAACCGCAATATTTTATTTTCTGGGTTCCAGGATGGTTCCATATTGATTTCATTGGTTTCAGTCTTTGGTTCCAGGTAAAAACATGAATACCATCAGTATAAGTGAGGCATCAAGAAGATCCGGAATAAGCAGGCCAGCTATTCGTAAACATCTGAAAGTTGGACGAATAGAATCTGTTGACGGAAAAGTTGTCCTTTCTTCATTTGAACAATGGTTAAAAAATAGAGAATCAGTCAGCGAAGAAAATAATGAAGAATCAGTTCATGGACCTGTATTCGGGGATCTGAAAGAAGCTGAACGTCACAAAACCAGTTATGAAGCAAGACTGAAAGAGATTGAATATGATATCAAGTCCAAACAGGTAATTCTTATAGAGGAAGCTGTAGATCTTGTTTCAATGGAATATTCAAGGGTAAGAACCCGTTTATTGGCCATACCGGCAGAATCATCACCACAATTATTCAACTGTAAAACTGTCATGGAAATTCAGGATAAGCTTTCTCGTTTGATAAATCGGGTATTAGAAGAATTATCTGCAGATGTACAATTGCAACAGAAAATATCCGAAGGGGAAGAGCTATCTAGCACAGGCACTGAATAAAGCCAAAAAGCTCAATCTGTCACCACCACCCATTCTTACATTAAGTCAGTGGGCCGCAAAATACGCCATATTGTCAAAGGAGACAAGTGCACAGACAGGAAGGTTTGAAGCCTATCCATACCAGATCGGCATGATGGATGCCGTTACGGATCCAAGTGTTGAAAAAGTTTCAGTCATGAAATCAGCCCGTGTGGGATACACGAAAATACTTGATCATGTGGTTGGATATTACTTGCATCAGGATCCAAGTCCTATCCTTATCGTTCAGCCCCGCGTTGAGGATGCCGAGGATTATTCAAAATCGGAAATAGCACCCATGTTGCGTGATACACCGGTATTGACAGAGATAGCACCCGATCCGAAAACACGAACGGGTGACAATACCCTGTTGAAAAAGACAATGAAAAATGGGGCATCCATAGCGTTGGTAGGGGCAAATTCACCAGGAGGATTCAGAAGGATAACGGTAAGGATTGTCCTTTTTGATGAAATAGACGGATATCCAGTAAGTGGGGCAGGATCGGAAGGAGATCAGATAGCACTTGGAACCAAACGATCCGAGACATTCTGGAACAGGAAAATTGTGACGGGATCAACCCCTACAATAAAGGGATTGTCAAGAATTGAAAAATTATATCTTGATGGTGACCAAAGACGCTATCATGTCCCATGTCCACATTGCGGTGCTTTCCAGATACTTGAATGGGGTGGTGAGGATACACCCCATGGAATAAAGTGGGACAAGGATGAAAACGGTGTTTCATTACCTGATACTGTTCATTATGTCTGTAAAGAAAATGGCTGTGTCATTGATGAGATAGAAAAATCGTCAATGATTGAAAAAGGTGAATGGAGGGCAACAGAACCATTCAGGGGTCATGCATCCTTTCATATCAATTCCCTGTATTCACTGATGCCAAATGCAAGATGGTCTTTACTCGTATCTGAATTCCTGAGGGTTAAAAGTGATCCGATTGAATTGCAGACTTTTGTAAACACGACATTGGGTGAGACATTCGAGGATCGTGGTGATGACGCATTGTCAGAACTTACCCTGGCAAGACGTGCGGAAATATGGTCTGGAGAGGTTCCAGACCGTGTTGTCCTGCTAACAGCCGCTGGCGATGTCCAGGATGACCGTGTAGAACTCGAGATTGTGGGTTGGGGCCGTAATGAAGAGCGTTGGTCAATAGCCCATATTGTCATCAACGGTGATCCAGACAGTCCTGAACTATGGTCGGAAGTTGACGAGATACTGAAAAGACGCTGGCACAAAACAGACGGTACAGATTTTGTCATAATGGCGGCCTGTATTGATTCAGGGGGTCATTTCACACAAAAGGTATATAATTTCTGCAAGGAAAGGATCGGGCGAAGAATATGGGCGATCAAGGGTGAATCCGCCCGTAACGGGCAACGTTCTCCGGTATGGCCAATCAAACAGCCGACAAGAAGACGCAAGGGTTATGCACCCTATATTATCGGTGTAAACGCCGCAAAGGACATTATTCGCACAAGATTGAAACTTGATCAGCCACCGCCTGGAATGGCATGTCCAGGATATATGCATTATCCACAGGATCGTGACATAAATTTTTTTGCACAACTGGTTTCCGAACGTTCAATACGGAAATATGTGGGTGGACGATATGTCCGGATCTGGGAATTAATTCCTGGAAGGGCGAATGAGGCATTTGACCTGGCCGTGTATTCCTATGCGGCTTTATGCGGACTGATGAGATGCGGTGTCAGGCTGAATGCCATGGCGGACAGAATAGAGAATAATCAGAAACCCGTTGATGTGGTCCAGCATCCCTATCATGTTTCCGGTCTTCCAAAATACGAGAAGAAACCTGAACGTGGCAAGGAGGATATCGAGAAAGCCAGAGAAGAGGCGAGAAATAGGCTATGGGGAAATTCATAGACAAGAGGATTATCGATAATGCGTATGACGATCAAGGTTGATATGGATAAAACATCCAGAATGCTTCAGAGAATTTCGTCAAGGGACATTCCCTATGCACTGGCAAGAGGCGTGAGTATGGCCGCGAGAGAGACAAGGGATAAACTGAAACAGGATATACCAGGGATTTTCAAGCATGCGGGACCATTTACCAGAAATGCCATATCCTTCACATACGCGACGAAACAAAACCAGACCGCAACCGTATTTGTCAAGGATCAACAGGCAAAATACCTTAAATTCGAGGAATATGGCGGAACAAGGACACCGCAGGACAACACGATGAACCCAAATGCAAAGGCTCTTGTTATAGGTTCCCCATCCGCAAGGAGAAATGCATCGGGAGCCTTGCCAAAGGGTTATGTAAGGAGTCTTGCACAAAAGGCGATGGACGATCTCAAGAAATCCAAAAGGAAAAACCGGAATATCATTGTTAAGTTGCCTGAAAGCAGGCGTGGTCCAGGAGGATTTTTCCAACGTAATGTCCAGGCCAACAGTCTCGTACGGCTGATCAGTTTCATCCATCATGCGACCTACAAACCGAAATTCGGTTTTTTCAAGAGAACATCGGATTTTCTAGACAGGAACCTAAATCCCATTCTGCAAAAAACAATAGACAGCATTTTGGAAAAAGGAAAATAAATGAATTGCACGCACTTACCTGACAGGACCATGTGGTCTACCCTTCCACGGGAAACACTCCAGAAATATCTTAGAGATGCACAACAGGCATATCATGAGGTAATGACAGGATCAAAACCTGTTTCGGTTTCCTATTCCCAGGAAACAGGGGCGAAATCCGTAACCTATAACCAGGCGAATATCCAGAATCTCCTGGGTTATATCAAGGACTTGCAACGTAGCCTTGGAATCAATCGAAGACGGGCGATAGGAATATGCTTCCGGTAAATCAGAAAAAATCATCCATACTCGATCAATATGGAAATCCATATGTAAAACAGCAGACCGGTTTGAAACCTAGAGCGTTGCATGGAGGTTTGAACAACATTCCCTATGATGCCGCGGACACGACAGGAAGCAGCACATCAAACTGGTTTCCATACCTGACATCCCCTGATGTAGAGCTCAATCCATGGCGTGACATAATTGTCAGTCGTGTTCGTGATCTTGTCAGGAACGATGGATGGGCATCGGGAATTGTCACGCGTGTTCTTGACAACGCGTTGGGTGGATGTTTTCGTCCGATCAGCAAACCTGACTATCGAACTTTGCAGGCAAAAACGGGATGTTCATTTGATGCACAATGGGCGAAAGAATGGTCAAGAGAGGTTGACAGCCATTGGCGTTCATGGGCCAATGATGAGGGACGCTACTGTGATGCCGGTCGCCGGTTGACCTTTTCACAAATGATGTGGGCGGCGATGCGTGGACTTCTTATCGATGGGGATGCCGTCGCGGTTCTCAACTGGATACCGGATCGGGTTCAAAAAGGTCAGGCCCTGTATGCAACGGCTGTCCAGATGATCGATCCTGATCGCCTGTGCAATCCAAATCAGAATATTGATACGGCTGAATGTCGTGGTGGGGTGCAACTTGATGAATATGGTGCTCCCATAGGCTATCATTTCCGTAAATCTCATATTTCCAATTATTATGATTATTCCAAAATTATGGAATGGGAATATATCAAGAAGGAAACGGATTGGGGCCGTCCCAATGTTGTCCATTATTTCGAAACGCAACGTGCGGATGAACATAGGGGAGGTGCGGGTATTCTCACACCTATTGTCCAGCGTCTGCAAATGATCACCAAATATGACAAGACCGAGCTTGATGCCGCAGTCGTGAACGCGACCTTCGCCGCTTTTTTGGAAAGTCCCTATGATCCAGTATCAGGAATGGATGCACTGGAAACCCAGGAAAGCGAGAATATACTAAATTATATTGATAACCGAAATTGCTATCATAAAAGCAATAAACTTGTACTTGGTGGAACAAGAATACCGGTTTTATTCCCGGGGGAAAAGATCAGTGCGGTCAGTTCTTCACATCCCCATAGCGGGTATAGGGAGTTTCTTGGTGCGGCCTTGCGTAATATCGCGGCTGGTACCGGTGTATCAACGCAGCAAATAAGTAATGACTGGTCAGACGTAAACTATTCATCCGCACGTTCCGCCATGCTTGAGGCATGGAAAACACTGACACGGAGAAGGGACAATTTCGGAAACGGCTTTGCCTCTCCAATCAGGTCAGCATGGCTTGAGGAATGTTGCATGAAAGAGGAACTTCCATGGCCATCGGGAGTTGATCTGGACTATTTGATGGATATGGTGTCTTACCTGAAAACACCATTATCGAAATGCAAATGGCTTGGTCCAGGTCGTGGCTGGGTTGATCCTGTTGCTGAAAAACAGGGTGCGGTTCTTGGTATGGCCGCCGGATTATCAACACTCGAAGTGGAGGCGGCTGAGAATTCAGGGGATGATTGGGAGGAAATAATCGATCAGCGTGCCCTTGAGATAAAGAAATTCAAGGAAAATGGAATTCCATTGCCTGACTGGACAGGAAACCAGACCAATGGAAAGGAAACATCCATTTCCTCGCCACCTGAAAAACCAAGTCCATAATAAACCAACGGATTTCATCATGAAAATTTACAAGTTTCTAAACCGGCCCCTGGCTCTGGAACAGTCATGCGTGTCCTTTTTAACCCAGGAAATCCTTTCGGGAAGGACACAGGATTTACAGTCAATGGCCACGAACCCGCGTGACAGTCCACAGGTCAGTGAGAAAATATGTGTCATAGAAATAAAGGGCATCCTTGTTCCAGGAGATATCTATTGGAAAGGATGGGTATGCGGTTATGACGCGATCCAGGAACAGTTGATCCAGGCATTGAACAATGATCGCATCGAGACAATCGTCCTTCTTATTGACAGTCCTGGAGGGATTGCCTCCGGATGTTTCGATTTGTCAGACTTTATTTACAAGGCACGTGAAATAAAGAGGATCATGGCGATCTGTGACAGCAATGCATATTCGGCAGCCTATGCAATCGCGAGTGCGGCCCATTTCATCACCGTTCCAAGGGATGGAGGTGTGGGAAGTATCGGCGTTATCGCCATGCATACAGACTATTCCAAATATCTCGACAAAGAGGGGATAAAAGTCACCCAGATAACATACGGAGCCTACAAGGGTGAAGGAGACCCATCAATACCCCTGACGGATGGTGCGTTGGGAAGAATACAGGCGGATGTCAACTATCTTGGTGAGATGTTTGTTGAGACAGTTGCCCGTAACCGTGACCTGGAACCAGAAAAAATACGGAAAATGGAGGCGGGAACCTTTCTTGGATCCTTCGGGGTCGAGCAAGGTTTGGCCGATGTTGTGTCCTCGCCTTTTGAGGCGATTATAAAATTAGGAAAATAAAATGGTAGATCTGCAAAATACAAGCAAATTCAGAAAAAGTTTTGCCGCTATTTTTGGAATGAGTGCGGAAAACGAAGATACTGGTGAAAACAATAACAGCGATGATACGCAGGATGGAAAAAAGGCAAGCGATGATGGGAAAGACGACCCCGAAGAAAACGTTTCCAATGAAAATGATCCTGGCAAAAATTGTTCCGATGATGACGGTGATGACGAAAGCGATGCCGAGGATGAAAAGGATGACGAGAAGGCCAAGGCAAGGGCTCGTGAGCGTGGTCGATGCAAGGCCATTCTTTTGTCTCCAGCAGCCAAAAATGATTTGCAACAAGCTTATTATCTGGCCTTCGGAAGCAATCTGTCACGTAGGCAGGCAATAAATATCCTTTCGATGTCAACGAAAAAATCACCTGGAAAGCAGAATGGTTCAAGAATGTCAATAAGAAACAATTCCAAAAAATTCAACGATATGATGTCGAGCCATCAAAGCCGTGTAAGTCAGCAAGTCCCAGTCGATAATCAGGGAAATCAGACGAATATATACAAAGAAAGATCACTAAACATCCTGAAAGCCGTTCAAGCTACAGGATTAAGAAAAGTTAAGGAAGGTATTATCTAATGGCCACTATTTATGGCGCGACTGCACAACCGTTCGGAAATGTTGATGTCAGTTACCGTCAGGACAACCTGATTGCAGGAAATCTGCAGCTTGTCACCCAAAGCATTACCTTGTTAAAGGGTCAGGGTGTCTTAAGACGTGGAACCATTCTTGGAAAGAATGGTGATGGACTATATGTCATTTCCAAGTCCACTGCAACAGATGGTTCACAGGATCCATGCGCTGTTCTGGTCGATACATTTGATACATCAGGAGGAAATGTTGTCAATGCCGGTGTTTATCAAATGGGTGAGTTCAATGCAAACCATATCATCAAGGATGACAGTTGGACTATTGAAAAATTACGTGATGCAACACGACAACATTCAATTTTTCTAAAAGATGTTGTCACTGCAGATGACCCATCCTAAGGAAAATATTATGCAAGATAATTCACAACAACTTCCACCAGAGATATCCAATAATTTCAATGAGCTTTATAATACCTATACCTTAATAGGTGTCGTTGAAAACCTTTATGAAGCAAATACATTTTTTGTTGACAATTTTTTCAGCTCAACGGTTTTTTCCAATGATGCATATGTGGCCATTGATATTGATGTCGGTTTGCGTCGTATGTCCCCTTTTGTTTCACCCTTGCATGAAGGAAAACTGGTTGAAAGCAGAAAAATCAGGACAAGGTCTTTTGCACCTCCATATATCAAGGACAAAAGGGCACCAGATCTGTTACGTCCTGTCCGTCGTGCACTTGGTGAACGTATCGGTGGAAACCAGTTAACCGCAGTACAAAGAATGGATGCAAATATCGGTATTGAACTTGCCGATCAGAAAGACAACCTTAAACGCCGTCTTGAATGGATGGCAACCCAATCAATCGTTAATGGATATCTACGGATCAAGGGTGATGGATATGAAGAATCAATTATCGATTTCCTACGTGATCCTTCCCTAAATATCGTTTTATCCGGAAAAAGCATGTGGGATGATGAAAATACCATAGCAAATCCATCCGATGATATCCGTAATTGGGCGACAAATATCCTGAAATTGAGCGGAAGCCAGATCACCGATCTTATTTTCACGAATTCAGCCTATAGTGCACTGATCAAGAACAAGGATATATATCAGGCAATCTTCAATTCATCATTAAGGGCGAACAATGATGCTAATTTGTTGATGGGTCCCAATACCGGATCGGTTCCATTCCAGGGATACTGGGGTGGATATCGTATATGGTTATACAATGAATGGTATATTGATGAGGACATCCAGCAAAAACCAATGATTGAGGATGGAAATATTATTGGTATTTCCAAGGCGATTTCAGGAACTCTTGCCTATGCCGCAATCAAGGATGGTGCATTGGGTTATATACCTGCAGCATTTGCACCAAGCATGTGGATCCAACCAGATCCAAGCCAGATATTCATGATGTTACAATCGTCCCCATTGACAATTTTAGGAAGACCAAATGCCTGTTTTACGGCAAGAGTGGCAAAAGGAAAAACAAATGGCTAAAAATGATGATTCCACAAAAACCCAGACTCAAGATGATTTCAAAGGGACATCAAGTGTTTCAGACGGGAAGATAACTGTTACTGTTCTTAATAATTTCAGCGTGACGCATAACGGTATTGTTTATAAAGGGGGATCAACATTTGATGCCGAGAAAAGGGAAGCGGAATTCCTTATCAAGAACAATTACGTTGTTGCAGGATCAATTTTACCATCTGGCGGAATATTTATCCCATCTATCAAAAATCCTGCTGCGGGAAGCAGCCTAGATTGATGATAGATTTTGATAAACTGGTTCTTTCACATTGTGTGAAGAATTTCGGAAGGCCGATAAAATATTGCCCACAATCGGGTGATCCTATCGAAATATACGGAATATTTGATAATGTCACCCGATTTCTCGATTCCATGTCTGGCGTGCTTGAAAGCGAAGCTGGGAAAAATGGTGTGGTCGCATCCCGTTTAATGGTTGGGGTCAGATTGTCAGACTTTTCTGCCAAACCGACGATGGGTGACAAAATCATGATTGATGAACGTGTCTATTACGTTCAGGAAGTGGCTGTCGATGGACAGGGGTGTGCACATCTGGTCTTGAATGGTGGTAAAAAAAATGAGGACAGTGAAGATAAGGGAGAGCAATCTTTACAGGAATACCCTGTTGAAGATCGTGGTCAATTTATTAAAGAACACTAATTTCCCATTTCCGGTCAATATTGTCAATACATTGCCGATAAGGGTTCCACAGGACAGGCTGCCCATCATATTCGTATCAGCACCTGCCGATCATGCGACCGCCAAATCTGTTGGACCTGCGAATTATCGGAGGAATGTATATATACTTCTCCAAATTTTCCTTGGTTTTGAAGATCCGGTAAAAGGACAACAGGACATAAACGACCTTTGTTCAATTGTTGAGGATGCCATTCAATGTGACCGGTATTTTCAAGGCAGTATCGAGGGGATCATGTCGTTCAAATTCGATCTTGTCTTTCATGCGGATACCGCAATCCCTATAGCTGAGGCCCGTTACGAGTTTGAATGTCAATATACAGAGGTGTTTTATCCAGACGGTACAGATTTGCTTCATATTGATGCGACAACTGAAATTTAATTAAGAGAGAAATAAAAATGTTTGTAAAACCAACACCAGGACGAAAAGTCCGTCATCCTGGTGAGGCCCGTTTTTTGTCTGAAAAGGGCGAAAATGTCATGGACAGCTTCTATTGGCAACGTCTCAAGAATAACGGGGATATTATCGTTATGGAGATTGATAACATTCAGAATAAAAATATAGTCAAAAAAGGAAAAGAGAATGACTGATACAATCTCGATACCTGGATTCTCAAGCAACAACCGTGTTCCAGGATTCTATTTTTCCCTGGATGCAAGCAAGGCCAATACCGCCACGGCACAACGTCAGGTCCTGATCATAGGCCAGATGCTTCCAACCAGCAAGGAGACACCGAATATAGCGGTTGAATGTTCTGGGGTGAGCTCTGCCATAGGGTTATATGGTGCCGGCTCTCAAATCGCCCTGATGGTGGAGGCGTATCGTAAAATTGACCGGAATGGAAAACTGTGGGTTTTGCCTCTTGCGGATGAAAAGGGAAACCTTCCATCAACCGGATCCATTCAATTTGATGGAACCATGTCCAGGAATGGCAAGATATCCCTGTATATAGGGGATGTCCTTATTGAAAGATCATTTGTTTCAGGAACATCGGCTGAAACGGTTGCACAGTCAATTTCAGATCTTGTCAACAGTGTCATAAATGTTCCCGTAACCGCAACGGCAAATCAGTCCACAATCAATCTTACCTCAAAGAACACCGGTTATTACGGAAATTCCATCTCTATCAATCTCAATTTGCTTGGCGAGGTTGCGGGTCAGAAAACACCGGATGGTCTGACCATAAGCATAACCAAAATGACCGGTGGATCGGGAAATCCATCCGTTTTGAAAGAGGCACTTTCCAATTTGGGTCAAAGACAGTTCGACCTGTTTATACATCCATACCCAGATGAGGTGTCACTTGGGATTTTCAGTGATTTCCTGGATGACAGATGGCAGGCGACAGTTCAGCTCTATGGTCATGCAATCACTGCAGCGAATGGAACATACGGTGACATAACCTCTATTGGCGTTATGGCCAACAGTGAATACCTCACCATTATTGGAACGGCTGACAGCCCATCCCATTATATGGTGTGGGCAGCCCAGGTTGGTGCACAGGTCGCAATGAGCATCCGTGACAATCCAGCCATACCGATCACGGGCCTCGCGCTCAAGGTCATGCCACCAACAGATGCGGGAACATTTCTGTATGAGCAAAGGAATTCATTATTGTATGACGGTATTTCAACATTTTCTGTCAACAATAATCAGGTGATGATTGAACGTCTGATCACCATGTACAAGAAAAACGTCTATGGCAATGATGACAACAGTTATCTTAACATTGAAACGATGTTGACCGCGGCATTCGCATTGCAGGATATGCGTGCGTTTCTGGCCGGACAGTTTTCTCGGTGCATACTGTTGCAGAACGGTTCGAAAATATCTTCAGGACAGAAGGCTACGACCGCGGAACTTATCGCAAAAAGTTGTGCGGCACATTACCGGACACAATCGACCTATCTATGGGTTCAGAACCCTGACCAGTTTTCAAGGGATATCAAGTCGGAAAATGTAGGGAACGGTATCGTTAAACTCTTGATGCCATACCAGTTTTCAGACCAGCTGTTTACAATTGCAGGAAACTGCCAGTTTACCAAAATTGAGGAGCCCAACTAATGGCATCAACATCAGGAGCAATTGCGGGATATTGCGAAATAACCATTGATGGCGAGGTATGGGATGCCAAAGAGGTTAAATATACATTGCATGGCTATAAACGTGAGACAGCCATTTCCCAGAACGGGGTTGTAGGTTACACGGCAATGCCGGTACAGGGTTCGATTTCCGGAACATTGTTTGACCGGAAAGACAGATCAGTCAAGGATATCATGAACAAGTCAGCGGCAACCGTTATCGTTCGGGCAGCCAATGGAAAAGTCATAACCGGAAACAATATGTGGCTTGTGGAACAGCCGGAACTGTCAACACAGGAAGGAACCTATGAATTCAAGTTTGAAGGTAAAGAGGTGACGGAGGACCAGGCATGAATAATGAAAAAACAATCAAATTGACCAATCCGGTAAATTTCAATGATAAGGTTTACGAGGAAATAACGGTAAGGGAACCGACAGTCAATGAATACATGCTTTCACTGAAATCAAAGGGAAACAGGGAATCATTTGAGGCGGATGCCATGGTCCAGATTGAATTGCTGAGCAGGGTTACCGGTTTACCGGTCAATGCGATTGAATCCTTTCCAAGCTCGGTCATGGACGAGGCGACAAATTTCATTGCATCGTTCCAGGAGGATCAGGAAAACATTGATTCAAACGAGATCATTATTGATCCTCCCATCACCATTTCCAACGGTAATGAATATGATCGTCTCACGTTGCTTGAACCAACAGTTGGACAACGCAAAAAGGCGACCCGCATGCTTGACAAATATGGAAATACCCCGTTGGGGGCGATGGAGTTTCAGCTATCCCTGTTGAAAGATATAAGCGATTGGCCACTTGTGGCATTACTAAAGCTTCCAATAAGCACTTTCCTGCAGGCATCAAGGTATCTATCCGATTTTTTTACAAATGGCCAGAAAACTGGAAAGAACTGAACCTGCAACTGATCTATTTCTACAAATGGCCTCCCCAGTGGATTGATGACATGACGGGAACCCAGTTCATTGAGGCTATAGAGGCCGCGAACAATGGGGTTGAGGCTGAAAAAAGGGCACAGAATAAATAATCATGGTTTCACCGATATCCATTTCCATCACTGCAGTTGACAAAACGACCCAGGTTTTTCAGAAGCTCAATTCCCGTATTGAAAAAATGCAGGCACCCATTGTCAATCTGCAACGCAGTTTTGCACGGTTTACCCAGGTATCAGGGTTAAGTCGTCTAAGCGAGGGATTTGGACGTGTCCAGGGTTCGGCTCTTGGTGCATTCCGTGTCATGGGACAGATTGCACCGGTACTTGGCAGCATTACAGGGGCTGTCACAATAGCCGGTATCAGCCGTCTTGCGACATCATGGGCCAATTTTGGAAGCAATCTGCAAACGTCAGCCCAACGCCTTGGAATGTCCACGGGAAGACTGCAGGTATGGCAGAATGGTGCACGTTTGGCCGGCGTATCCGCGGAAAGTCTGACATCAGGTATGCAAAGCCTGCAGGATACCATGTGGAATGCGGTTGGTGGACGTGATCCCAAAGCGATGGCTACATTCCAGCAATTGCATATCAATTTGCAGAATATGGATGGTTCATTGAGAAATGTATCCGAGGTTATTCCAGAAGTTGCCGATAAAATAGCGTCCATTCGCAATCCATCCGCCCAGGCTGCGGTTGCCACAAATTTTTTCCATGGTGCGGGTGAGGCCCTTTTGCCATTCTTGAGAGATGGCTCCGCAGGTCTTGCCAGGTATCAGAGGATGGCAATGAAATACGGGGTCGTGAATGACGATGGTGCTGAAGCGGCCAATCGTTTGAGAATGTCGCAGACGGGATTGACACTGGCCGTGGAGGGGTTCGGCAATTCAATATCCCGGGCACTTGAACCTGTCCTTACACCTGTCATTGATTCAATGGCGAACTGGATAGCAAGAAATCGTGAATGGATATCACAGGATATAGGCAAATATGTCCGTGATTTTGTCAACTGGCTGAAATCCATCAACTGGCAGGGTTTCAGCAATGGTGTCACGAACGCATGGGGTAAAATCCATGATTTTGCCAACGGGGTTTCCAATACGGTTGAGAGGATGGGAGGACTTAAAACCGTTCTTGAAATCGTCGCCGGAATTATGGGTTTCAAGATTGTCGGGAGTATCCTCGGTATAATCGGGCCATTTGCGTCATTGGCCATGACAGTAGGAAGAATTGTTGTTCCGGCCATGCTTTCACTCGTGACGGCGATGGGGCCTGTCGGATGGGCGATAATGGCGGCCGGCGTTATTATCGGGGCGGCAAGTGTCTATATTTACAAGCATTGGGATACGTTCAGGCCATATTGGGAAAAATTGTGGAGTGCCATCAGGGTTGCAACCAAATTTTCAATGGACACTCTCTATTCCCTGATATCCCCTTTCATAAGGCTTGCTGGAAAGATTATTGACAACTGGGATCCCATCAAGAAATTTTTCAGCGACATGTTTGTATTTCTCAGAAAGGAATTTGACAGTTTTGTCGGAAAAATCACATGGATGGCCAACAAGGTATCTGCAGCGGCCAACAAGATCAAGAATGCCGTCGGTTTTGGTGGAAAGAAAAAGACGGAGATCAATTCGTCGATAGATCAGGTCCAGCCAATGGGAATTGAGCAGATGGCGGCCATTCCAGGTGCGAATGCGGAACAGGCCCTTGCCTCTGCGGACAATCTGAAAAAGATCGCGTCCCAGCCCGTCGCCGCCGCCAATGACAATATTTCATCACGGAAAAAGGGTATTTCCTTTCCATCCGACAATTCTATCGGCAATATTGTCAGGCAGGTCACGGGTGGTGATCCAAGAGATGTGGCAGAGGCAAAAGCCCTGATCATGACAGAAAGTGGTGGCCGCATGATTGGTAACAGCAGGACATCAGCCTATGGTTACACACAACTCACAGATGCCGCTGCAAAGGACATGGGGGTGAACAAGTATGATCCCTATCAAAATGTCCAGGGTGGCTGGAAATATTTCCAGAAAATGCTTGCCAGGACCAATGGAAACATGATTGCGGCCTATGGTGCCTATCATGATGGCGGTAACAGTATAGGTGTAAGAAAATTCATCAATTCAGGCGGTGTTGATTTTTCAGGATTTTCAAAAGAGGCAAAAAAAGCCATGAAAAATTTTGAAAATTACTACAACCAGGCAAGGGGTGGTGACCTGCCATTCGTGAACATGCCTGTACAGATGCCGAGGATGGGTTCTTCCATCAATATGGGAAACCTGTCATCCATCACGCCAGTCACACAGGATTCAGGATTGGGGAAATTGCCTGGAAGCGGTGTGACATCAATGCCATCCGCACCGTCCATGACCATGTTGCCGGCCAATGCCGGCAACATTCAGGACAACCATCTATATCTCGAGATTGATATCAGGGGTAAAACGGAAAATATGGATATCAAGCCAAAGAGTCGCAGCAATACACTGACAATTCAGTCCGTATCCTATCAGCGTGCAATGGATCCGGGACGCACTGCAGGGGGAATGTGAAATGAGACAGGCCTCATTCAGGGGTGTTCCGTTCTGGGTTATCGGGAATGGCGGTGAAAACGGAAGGGATATCGCCATTCACAACTATCCGTTGAAGGACAGCACGTGGGTGGAGGATCTGGGACGTTCCCAGCGTCGTTACGATTTGCACGGGTTCCTTATGGGAAATGACCAGACAAGTCTGAAAACGATGCTGCAGATAGCCGTTGAACAGGAGGGCCCTGGATTGCTGATACATCCATCCCTCGGGATCCTGAATGTCTCGGTTGTCAGCTATAAATGGCGTGAACCTGACTATACAAGCAACCGTTCGGACATTGACATAAGCTTTATCGAATACAGCAATCCCGTAGCCGGTCTTGTAAGCAGTCTCACCAATTCATTCATAGGGGAGTTGTCCGATGCGTTTTCCGGATCCGCGGTGGGTGATTTCCTGAATGATACAACGAATATATTCGATAACGGGATGATGAAACAGGCCGTGTCCGTTGCAAGCGACTGGGGGGCGATGGCCCTCACACAGGGAATGGGATCTATACCTCTTGCCGGTCTTGGCACGGTCGCAACGGAATCGATCGGGGAAAGATTGCTTAATCTTGCGGTCAATCGGGATAGCTTGAAAGACACCCTGCAAATGATTGACCCGTCTTTTGACCAGAATTCAATGAGTACGATACAGGAAAAATGACACCGAATGAACTTTCAAGCCTGATTATGCAAATACCTGTCCAGCTGATGGAATTCTCGGATGATCCATCCGTACAGATGAAATTGCTTTTTCCATTATGCGATTATCATGTGACCCTTGTCGAGACATCCGCACCCCTTGGGGCTGCTGAAAACACGGCAATGAAGGCGACGGCTGCCCTATGCAGGCGGGCTGCGATCAGTTGCCTGTGCAAGGCTGCGTCAACATGGAAGGCGGATAACTGGGACGAGGTTGTCAAGGTAAAGCAGAAAATATCTAATTTGCTGAACAGGGAGATCATGTCGGCCATTGATGACAATAATATCGATACGGCCAATTCATTGAGGGAATTGCGGATCAAGACACTTGAAATACTCACCAATGCGGCCGGTGAATTGCCCCATCTACGGACAATTGAACGGAATACGCCGTTACCCGCACTCTTGATCGCCCAGCAGCTCTATGCTGATGCGAGCCGTACCGAGGAGATCATCAGGCGTTCAAATCCAGCCCATTCCGCATTCATGCCCGTTAAGATGGAAGTGTTGAGCTCATGAGTCTATTGTCGTCAATCACCGGTTTTTTCGGTTACAGCAACGCGAGAACCAATCAGGTAACCATCGAGGTTGCCGGTCGCGTAATTTCAGGTTGGACAAGCCTTTCAATAAGGCGTGGCATAGAGATAATGCCCTCCACATTCGAGCTTGAGTGCACGGAATATTTTCCAAAATCATCGGAGGTTCTCATTCCCGAGGGTGAGTCGTGCATTATAAGGATAGGCGACCAGAAAATAATCACGGGTTATATAGTGACGGTCAACAGGCGGCTTGGATATGGAACGCATGTCGTTTCGGTACAGGGTAATTCGAAATCCATCGACCTGTGTGAATGTTCGGCAAAATTTGAGACCTACCAGTTCAATAACAGGCCAGTTGTCGACCTTATTCGCACCATCTGCAGTCCATATGGAATAGATGTCAAGACGGTGGGTGATATCGACAATGTGGTTCTTCCGCAATTCTCGGTTATCCTGACTGAAACCGGATATGAGATCATAGAGCGTATGACCCGTGCGGCCGCATTGCTGTTTTATGATGATGCCGATGGGAATATCATTCTCTCAAAGGTTGGATCAAGAGTGGTGTCATCCGGTTTTGTCGAGGGAAAAAACGTCGAGGAGGCGGTTGTTCGCCGTTCCATGGCTGGAAGATTCAGCAATGTCACCATGATACTGCAGAACACATCATCCCTGTTTTCTGCACCTGGGGACAATTCTCAACTCGCCGCCCAGTTCGAGAATATAACAACGGGGAAACCCGCCACTGATCCAGGGGTGAAACGCTATCGTCCCATGCTGATTTCAGCAGAGATGGGGGATATGGGATATGTCGTGTCACAACAGCGGGCACAGTGGGAGGTCAACAGACGTTTCGGACGCTCGCAATCAATTCAGGTCGTGACTGACAGCTGGAGGGATCAGCAGGGGAAACTGTGGGAACCGAACACCCTTGTTCCTGTGTCTTTTCCGACATTGAAAGTCAATACAAAAAACCACCTTCTTATTGCGGAGGTGGTTTTCCGTCTGGATATGGGCGGCGGGACTCATGCCGAAATAACATTGATGCCAAAGGAGGCGTTCTCACCGCAACCCATCGTTCTCAATGCTGCAAACAGTGCTGTTGTCCAGGCAATGTCAGGAAGATAATCATAGGGTTTTTCAATGAAATAAGTTGTGTAAATTAAATAATTTAATTATGGATATTATTAAAGAGGATAAACTGAAGAGAATAATAGATAACATCCATAATTTGATAGATTTAACAGCATCAGAAATGGATATTTTCATAAAATCTTTAGTGGGAAACTTATCAAATTTATCATCGATTTTACCTAATTTATTATCTAATTTATCATTTAATTTATCAAAATTTGCATCTATTTTATCAAATCTAGCGTCTATTTTATCAAATTTATCATCTATTTTTTTTAATTCATCATCATGTGAACTAAGTTTATCTTTTATAAAATCGATACCAGCTTCTAATTTTAAAAGTCTCTTCTCCATATCGATATCTCCAACGCTGTTATCATTATAAACATTATTGCACTGATCGTTGTATTTTGTATATAAAATTCCAGCTAATTTATTAGCTTCATGGTCATATATAAGAAAATAATTTTCTTTTTCATTATAATTAATATTTGGCATTTTAAAATACTTTATTGATTTTCAGTATTGTCTTTTTTAATATGATTATCGGTATCATCATCATTTAAATAATTAACGATTGGTGGTTTATGAAAAAAAAGGATGTTAAAACAATTGTCACATTGCAACCAATAAACTTGGGCACCATGTGAAAAACCTACTTTATTTTCTTTTGTATCAATTATTGGTAATAAAATTGGATTTGCTTTTATCCAATATCTAAAATTTTTAGAGTCACAAATTTGGCATTTTAATTTCAGTTCTTTTTTATCCATAAAATTTCTAAAAATGATATTTTCTTCATCAATAGATTTTATATTCTCGTCATCATCAGCCATATCTATAAATCCTTTAATAACAAATCGTTGAATAAATATAACAAAAAACAG
>NZ_JAXOQA010000031.1:0-22286 GCF_047307945.1 Commensalibacter sp. A3DC
ATTTTCGCTATCAAAAATAAACAATAATTTATAGGACTTTATTAGGTTATTGATTTGTTATTAAAAATAAAGACCTACAATTATTTTAATATCTCAAAACGCGCTATGAAAGCAAAGGTTTTTTGTTGCTAAAAACGTGATTTATGGCTTTTGATCAAAAAAAATGTAGAATTATTGCAATAATGTCGAATTATACGCTGAATCCTATTTTGGGTATACAGATTTTTAGACATGAATTAACATTATTAATATACATTTTGATAAGGTAATATAGATTGAAATGGCTTTAAATTTTTCCAGACGAAATACGTTATTAATGTCAATAGGAGTTTTGTTTCCTTCCTTTTCATTTGCCATGAAACAAAAAAGGCAAAAAAGAATTGGAACAACTGGAAAAGGTCGTAATCAAGTTAAATCCACTTCCAAGGTGAGGACATTCAAAGGTAAAACCAAGACGCCAGCTATCATTGGCAAAGCCAGACCTGCTTTACCATTAATTGTGCTGGATCCTGGTCATGGTGGAAAGGATCCTGGAGCCATAGGATATTCTGGAACCTATGAAAAACATGTTGCATACGCTACGGCTGTGGAACTTGCCAATCAGTTGAGACGCTCCGGACGATATCAAGTTTATCTGACAAGAAGCTCAGATCATTTTATTCCCTTGAATGGACGTGTAGATTTTGCCCAGAAAAAAGGGGCGAACCTTTTCATATCGATGCATGCGGATGCCTTGCGGAATTCATCTGTGCGAGGTGCAAGTGTCTATACTTTATCCAATCATGCATCTGATGCACAATCTGCTGCATTGGCTTCAGTTGAAAATCAAGCTGATCGTTATGGTGGCCCCAATATTCATGTAACTTCTCCAGCGGTGGAAAAGATATTGGCCAGTCTGGTTAAAATGGAAACAAAAAAAGAATCTGCCGCAATGGCGCAAAATGTTGTCTTATCGTTTAATTCCCGTGTTGGTTTATTGCCTAATCCCAAAAGACATGCCGCTTTTGTGGTTTTAAAATCGGTAAACATTCCATCAATTCTTGTTGAAATGGGGTTTATGTCTAATCGTAAAGATGAGGCCGCTTTACGTCAGTTTTCATATAGACAGTTAATAGCCATGTCCATGAAAAATGCTGTTGATCGGTATTTTACAATTGGCGGAAGTGTAACACATTTAACGGGCTAAAAAATAGGACTTGCTTTTTTTGGGGAAAAGTGATGTCATATCAGCATGAAATTTATGGTATTCTCTCTTATGGAAAAAAATTTTTTCTATTTTAAAAATAGAGAACGGATATCTGTGTTTTGTTTGATCTTTCAACTTAGCAGCCCCTAGGTAAGATAACCTTGTAAAATAGGTTATCTTATTTAGGGGTTTTTTTTTGTAATTTCCTTTAAAAATTTATTTTTTCATAGGCAAACTGAGGGCGTGAGTTGCGTCCAGAATATGCCTGTAAACGATTATGAAGGTTCATCGGATATGAATATAAATCATCCATCATTTGGAAAAATTGACAAAAATAGAGTTATTTTTTTTGATACAACGTTACGTGATGGTGAACAGTCCCCTGGTTTTTCAATGAATTTGGATGAAAAACTGAGAATGGCTAGAATATTGACTGAATTAGGAGTTGATGTAATCGAGGCAGGATTTCCCGTAGCGTCAACAGGAGATTTTGAAAGCGTTTACAGAATTGCTGAGCTAATCAAAGATTCAGTTATTTGTAGCTTGGCACGTTCAGGTGGTAAAAATGATATTGAAAAGGCGGGGGAAGCTTTAAAACCGGCCAAGCGTAAACGTATTCATAATTTCATTTCGACTTCTCCACTGCATATGAAATATAAATTGCGTATGGAACCTGAAACCGTTTTGGAAATTATTGCCGATGGAAATAAAAAGGCCAGACAATTTACAGATGACGTTCAATGGTCAGCGGAGGATGGATCACGCACAGACCCAGACTTTTTATGTCGCTGTGTTGAAGTGGCCATTAAAAATGGAGCGACAACAATTAACATTCCTGATACGGTTGGTTATTCAACTCCTGAAGATATGCGTCGTATATTTAAAGATTTGTTGGAACGGGTTCCAGGTGCTGATCAGGTCATTTTTTCTTGTCATAACCATAATGATTTGGGACTAGGGGTGGCTAATACTATCGCATCACTGCAAGGTGGAGCAAGGCAAGTTGAGTGTACGATCAATGGAATTGGTGAACGGGCCGGGAATGCTGCCCTGGAAGAAATAACAATGATTTTACGGACACGTCACGATGAATTTCCTTATGATAACCGGATAATTTCAAAGAAATTATTAAATGCCTCGCGGACTTTATCAACGATTACCGGGTTTGATGTGCAACCGAATAAGGCAATTGTAGGTAGAAACGCATTTGCACATGAAAGTGGTATCCATCAAGATGGAATGTTGAAAAATGCAGAAACCTACGAGATCATGACACCTGAAAGTGTAGGCTGGAACCGTTCCTCTTTTGTTTTGGGCAAACATTCGGGTCGAGCTGCTTTTAGGGACAAATTAAAATCATTGGGATATAATGAATTTTCTGATGAGAAATTAAACGAGGCGTTTCAGCGATTCAAGACGTTGGCTGATCAAAAGAAGACGGTTTATGATGATGATATTTCGGCTTTGGTTGATGATGAAGTCAGAGATCATGAATTTATCCGGTTTATTGATATGTCAATTAAAAGTGGGATAAGAGCTTCTGAGGTTTTATTGACTCTTGAAGTTGACAAACAAAATAAAAAAATCGAATTTACGGGAAATAGCGGGTCGGTTGACGCAGCTTTCAATGCGATTAGGAAAATTTTCCCTCATCCTGAAGCAACATTATCCCTATTTTCGATCGGGGCTGTTACGCAGGGAACGGATGCACAGGCAAAAACAACTGTAAGGTTGGAAGAAAATGGCAAAACAGTTGATGGTCAAGGAACAGATGTTGATACAGTGGTTTCTGCTGTTAAGGCCTATGTCCATGCTTTAAATAAATTGTTAACAAAGCGTCAGCGACAGAAACCAGAAAACGTTGCTTAAAAATGGAACGGCGTTTTGACGCCGTTTTTGATTAACGACGGGATGAATTGTAATTATTAACTGGTTGCTGACGATATTGTTGGTTTTGATAGTACTGATTATTATAATTGGGTCCTGGACGATTAGGTGTTGTCAAAGCGCCAACACCTGCCCCTAACGCTCCACCAGATAAAGCTCCAATAGCGGCTCCTCTTCCCCCTCCTGCAAGGGCCCCGATGGCTGCTCCGGTTCCACCACCAATAAGTGCACCAGTTCCTGCCCTTCCACCAGCACTATAGCCATTATCACAGGCAGTTAAAAAAGAAACAGATAATATAACGGTTGAAAACCCCAAAAAAGTTTGTTTGCTAACTCTAAACATTTATAAATTCTCCTTGTTATTTATTTATATAAAATATTTTTTTTGTCATTTTTATGAAAATTTGATTTTTGATTATTAAAATTAATTTTTAAAAAGACATAAAAAAGTCAGAATAAAACGTATAAACAGTGAAACGTAAATAATATGCTAAGGGGGTTTAAATAATTATATTTTCGATTCGTTTTTATTTTTAAAATGAATTTTTATTTAAATGAGAAAAATAGTAGTCAAAATAGGTAATTACATTGTAGGAAATGATTTTTTTACATTTTTTTTTAGTGAACGATACTTTAAGGTAAAAATAATATATAAGGCTAAATAGCATTTGCCAGTTAACGCTTGCTCCATTGGTTGTAAATGAGTAAGTCGAAAGGAAATACTGTGAAAAGTAGGGGTTGGTAATTTCTATACAAATTGTGATGATAGAAATTTAAGACAAATTTTTGTTAGAATTATAAGTTTGTTGTCGGGAGTTTTGGATGTTTTCTCGTCTGTTTGGTTTTATGTCTGCAGACATGGCAATTGATCTTGGAACGGCTAATACACTAGTCTATGTCAAAGGTCGTGGAATAGTATTGAATGAACCATCAGTTGTTGCCATTGCTGATGTTCGTGGGAAAAAGCAGGTTTTGGCCGTTGGGGAAGAGGCCAAAAATATGGTGGGAAGAACGCCTGGTAATATAACTGCTATACGGCCAATGCGGGATGGTGTCATTGCGGATTTTGAAGTTGCGGAGGAGATGATTAAGCATTTCATACATAAAGTGCATAATCGTCGTATGTTTGCCAGCCCGCAAATCGTAATTTGTGTTCCATCGGGATCAACGGCCGTTGAAAGGCGGGCTATCCAGGAAAGCGCAGAAAGTGCAGGTGCTCGAAGGGTTCAGCTGATTGAAGAACCTATGGCTGCTGCAATTGGGGCCGGTTTGCCAGTTACGGAACCCTCTGGCAGCATGATTGTTGATATCGGAGGAGGTACGACCGAGGTTGCAGTAATTTCCCTGGGGGGAATTGTTTATGCGCGTTCCGTTCGAGTTGGTGGTGACCGAATGGATGATGCCATCATTGCCTATATACGTCGTAATCATAATCTTTTAATTGGGGAGAGTTCAGCGGAAAAATTGAAAATGGAACTGGGAGCCGCTATTCCCGATTCCTCCAAGGAGGACGGCGGTCCTTGGCGTGAAGTAAAAGGTCGAGATTTGATGAATGGAGTGCCAAGGGAAGTTTTGGTTTCCCAGGAGCAAATCGCCGATAGTTTGGCTGAACCGGTTTCCCAAATTGTCGAGGCAGTATCCGTTGCTTTAGAGAATACCCCTCCAGAACTGGCTGCTGATATTGTTGATAAAGGGATTATGTTGACAGGTGGGGGCAGTCAATTGCTTCGACTGGATGATGTTTTGCGACAGGCGACAGGGTTACCTATTATTGTTGCAGAAAATCCATTGGACTGTGTGGCTTTGGGAACAGGACGTGCATTGGAGGAAATGAAAAAGCTTAGGAATGTTTTAACAACTATGTATTAGTTGTTACGTCAACACAATTGAGAAAATATAAAAAATAGCGTTAATATTAATAAGCAATATACAGTTTGGTATATTGCTCATCTTATATATTAAGTAGCTGGTTTAAAATGAAAAATAACGTAAAAATATTACGATAATGATTCCTATATCCATTCAAATCAAGCAAGCGTTGGCAAAATTAATCTTACCATTCTTATTTGTAATGGCGAGTTTAATCATGTTGCTTGGCCAGGCAAAACCCAAATTAATAGAAGATATACGGTTAAAAGTTATTGATTTTCTTTTGCCTGCCTATGTTTTGGTGGAGAAACCGTTTGATATTGTTCATGGTTTTTTTCTGAATGTTAATACAGTTAAAAATATTTCTCAGGAAAAAAAGAAACTTGAAGAGGAAAATGCGCAACTTAAGGGATGGTATCATGTTGCAATAGGATTGGCAGAGGAAAATGTTGAATTGAAAAATCAATTGCATTGGATACCCGATCCGACAATATCCTATATTACCGCACATGTTGCCGCAGATGGAAGCGGAATTTATCATAAGGCAGTTTTGGTGATGCTACAACCGGGGCATGGCGTGCACGCCGGTGAAATTGCCTTGAGTGGTTTCGGTTTGATAGGTAGAGTGACAGAAATTGGTGATCGTTCTGCCAGGATACTCTTAATCAATGATCTTGCCAGTCGAATTCCTGTTAATTTAATGAGTTCACATGTACAGGCGATTATGGCTGGTGATAACAGTCTTTATCCCAAATTGATTTTTTACCCGGAAGATAAACCTCCAACTGAAGGGGAGAAAGTTTTGACTGACAATAAAGGAAATGCTTTTCCGACTGGAATCCCTGTTGGTTTCGTGCATTATCTTGAACCTGGACATCCTGTTGTTGTGCCTTACACTTCATTGGAAAGTCTGAGAATTGTTCGAATTTTTGATTTTAAAAATTATGATATCATTCCACCTGATGCACCGGGACGTGTAAATCTGGCTAAAAAGAAGATGAAAACCAGGCCCGTCGCCAATCCTGAATTACTAGGCCATGATTAGGAATGATTAAAAAAGAAAAATCATCTGAAAGTAAAACACATAAAAGACATCCAGGGATACGTCCTTCTTTAACGAGGTGTCAAAAAATTGATGCTGTCATTCGTTGGATGGTTCCTTTGGGATTTAATCTGTTTGTAATTTTAATCTTTTCAGTTCCCTTGAATATTCCTGGCCGTAATGAACTTTTATTGGCTATTGTGATATCATCGGTTTATTTTTGGTCAATTTATCGTCCAACTTCCATGCCAGCAATTGGTGTTTTTTTTCTGGGGTTTCTTATTGATCTCCTAAACTTTTCCTCACCTGGTGTTGTGATTTTCATTTTACTTATTGTTTATGGAATGGCAATCACGCAGCGTTTTCGTTTGGCAAGATATAATTTTTTAATAGTCTGGTTAATTTTTTCAATAATTGCATTGAGTGTTTTTTTTATACAATGGCTGTTGATTTCTTTGTTAAGTTTAAAGCTGGTTTCAGTTTCATACTTTATATTTGAGATGGTTTTTGCTATAGGATTTTATCCGCTCTTATCAATCATGTTTACCTGGGCCCATCGTACCATAGCTGATCCCGAACAGGTGTAGAACAACTTGTAAAATGAAGAAAAGATTACCCTATCGTATCAGAAATGTATTGTCAGATACGAATTCGCGACGTGTATTTACGCGGCGGGCAATTTTGATTCTAGCGGCTCAAACAGGGATCTTGTCTTTATTGGCTAATCGTCTTTATAAATTGCAGGTTGTAAATGGCGATCGATATATAAAAATGGCCAAGAAAAACCTTATAAGCAAAAGGTTATTGTCTCCACCTCGTGGACGTATTCTTGATCGTTTCGGGGCCATTCTTGCCAATAACAAGATAAATTGGAGGGCCATGCTTATACCTGAAGAAACAGACAATGTTTCTGATGTGATAGAACGGTTTGCTGATTTAATTTCCTTGGATGAGCATGATTACGCCCGTATACAATGGAATTTGGATCATCAACGTCGTTTTATACCCATTATGTTGAAAGATTTTCTGTCTCGTGACGAAATGACGATTATCGAGGTGAATTCGCCTTCCCTACCAGGTATTGTCATTGATGTGGGTACTAAAAGACTTTATCCATTGGAAGGTTTGTTGGCTCATATTGTCGGTTATGTAGCGCCCCCAAATGATAAAGACATTGCACAGAATACCATTTTGGCTTTGCCAGGTATGCGAGTGGGTCGGTCCGGGATCGAGCAGACTCAGGAAAATGATCTATGTGGAAAGGCCGGTGAGGTTCAGGTTGAAGTAGATTCCGTGGGACATATCATTACAGAATTAGGCCATGTTGATAGTATCCAGGGCCAGGATGTGGCCTTGACCATTGATGTTGAATTGCAAAAGGAAATTTCCTCAATCGTCGCGGACCAATCCGCCAGCGCAGTTGTTTTAGATTGTCGGAATGGGGAAGTGATGGCAATGGTCAGTAATCCATCTTTTGATCCTTCCTTATTTGACAGTGGTGTCAGTCATGCACAATGGAAGACCTGGATTCAAGATGAAAGGAGTCCCTTAACAAACAAGGCAGTGGCAGGTTCTTATCCTCCCGGTTCAACCTTTAAACCTGCTGTTGCCCTGGCTGCGCTTGAAGCTTCAACGATTACGGAAAATACGCGTATTCATTGCCCGGGTTATTATGATTATGGGGGAAGCCGATTTCATTGCTGGAATAAATATGGACATGGGTCACTTGATTTGCATGGTGCCCTAAAATATTCTTGTGATGTATATTTTTACGAGGTTGCCCGCAGGACGGGAATGGAAGCAATTCATGCCACATGTGATAAGCTCGGTTTGGGAGTGGAGTTGCCGATTGAGTTGACTCATGTGCGTTCCGGGTTAATTCCCACTCCTAAATGGCGTGAGTCCCGAGGACATCACTGGAATGTAGGTGATACAATCGTCAGCGGTATTGGACAGGGATTTGTTCATGTAACCCCATTGCAGCTTGCCACTTATGTGGCGAGAATTGCCACGGGTAAAAAAATTGATCCGCATCTTATTAGGAAGCGCAATAATATTTTGGTTCCGCAAGCAGATCCAAACTATTGGCAAAAACTGGATATCAAGCCTGATTTTCTAAAAATGATCAGATTTGGAATGTATGCTGTAGTCAATGAAAACAAAGGTTCGGGTGCAAAAGCAAAAATGGATTATCATGGTATGTTATTGGCTGGAAAAACGGGTACGGCACAGGTAAAGAGTGTTTCCCGTGCATTGAGAGAAAGTGGCCATTTCAATTCTGCTAATTTGCCATGGAAATATCGTCCTCATGCGTTGTTTATTTGTTTTGCCCCTTATGATGATCCACAATATGCGATTTCTTTAATTGTTGAACATGGTAATGCTGCGGCTTCTGTTGCGGCGCCTTTGGCACGTGAGATGATGGTTGCAACATTAAAGTGTGATCCTGCAAAAAATTGGGAAAAAGATCAGTCTAAAAATACAAGAACGGAAACAGGTGATTCAAAACCATCTGAAGTTGAATGAAGTATAGACATAATGGTTTTTGAGAAACGTTTATTAAGAGCAGAACCAAATTTTAGAATTCTGGGCAAGCTTTGGCGAGTTAACTGGTTGTTTGTTGGAATGATCTGCCTTCTTGCAATGGTTGGTTATTTTGCCCAATATTCCGCTGGGGGAGGATCTTCCCATCCTTATGCTCATTCACAATTTGTTAAATTTTGCGTGGGTTTTATAATCATGATAGGGTTGGCGTTAACTCCTCCGCAAATATTGGTAAAACTGGCTTGGCCTCTTTATGGACTGGCTGTAATGTTATTGGTTGCAGTATTGCATATGGGGCATGTGGGTAAAGGAGCAGAGCGCTGGATTATAATTGGCGGTATTGCCTTGCAACCTTCTGAATTAATGAAAATTGCCTTGGTTCTTTTATTGTCCAGCTGGTTTTACAAAATTAGCTGGAAACAGATGGCAAATCCATTACGCCTGATTATTCCTGCAATTCTTGTATTATTACCTGTTGTTCTTGTATTAAAAGAACCGAACTTGGGCACAGCGGTTATTATAGGTTGTATAGGGGCTGTTATTTTTTTTGCGGCAGGTATGCGCTGGTATTTGATTCTTTTGTTACTAACACCGATCCCGTTTGTCATAAAGTTGGTTTATAATCATTTGCATGATTATCAGAAAGCGAGGATTACCACTTTTATGCACCCTGAAAATGATCCATTAGGAGCGGGATATAATATCATCCAGTCAAAAATAGCATTGGGATCTGGTGGAATGTGGGGACAGGGATATTTGCATGGTACACAGGGGCAATTGAATTTTTTACCAGAAAAACAAACTGATTTCATCTTTACGATGATTGCAGAGGAATGGGGTTTTGTGGGGGGAATCTGTGTTATAGGGTTATTACTGTTAATTATTGTGGGGGGCATGGTTATCGCCATGCGGTCACGTAATCAGTTTGGTCGCTTGCTTGCATTGGGGATCACGATGAATTTCTTTTTTTATTGTGCAGTTAATCTTTCAATGGTTATGGGTGCCATACCCGTGGGGGGTGTGCCGTTACCAATGGTATCCTATGGAGGGTCAGCCCTGCTGACGGTAATGTTTGGATTTGGTCTTTTATTATCTGTACAAGTTCATAAAAATTCAACATTTGGTGAAGATCAATCTTATAAAAAGATATAACAATGACTGGAATATTACCTGCGACAAATAAAATTAGATCTAACTATATTAAAAGTATATATCAGGCTGGAACTGTTAAAATCAGAATAGGGCACTATCCTTTAAATTTACCCAAACGCTATAAAAGTAAGAAACTGGTTATGATGAGTGCCTGTAACCCGGGAGGAAGAATAAAGGCCAAGGGATGGAACAAGCGCATGATGCAAAAACTTTCCTTGTATTTGTCAGGCTATGATTACAGAAAAGGGACAGGAACTTTAAGAAATTTTTCAGAGCCATTATTTATGGTTACCATGGATCCCAGCAAGGCGATCGTATTGGCGAGAAAGTTTCGTCAAAACGCGATTGTTGTTATACAAGATCAACGATTATCGCGTTTGGTATTTCTGAATTGATGGAACTAGAAAACAAAGTTCACCGCCATTTGAGGCTGAACAAAATTATTTGCATTATGCCCATCCACGGTTAAAGCCGTTCCAACAATAATACCTATGCGGGTGGAGGGGTTGTATTCGATTGCTGGTGCAACCTGAATGTTATGGGAGGCACCATTTACTTTATGTTGATAGGAATTGGGTTTATCAAGGTAACTCCCTTTTATTCGAGTGCCCTTTGCCCAATCATAAACAAGGTCAAAAGCCATTAACCATTTTTTGTCCAGACCATACTCCAGGGAAAAACCTGTATTGCCAAAAAGTTTTGATCTTGCATTTCCACGAAATCCAGTATCAGTGCCGTAACTGCTAATATTGCGGAGATTAACGGAATTCAGAGGTTCCCTGCCCATACCCCAAACACGAACTCGAATGGCTTTATCAAATATCTGATATGCGGCTTGGGACTGCAATCCAAATCTCAGCGTATAATTGCCTGTTCCTGCACCGTCCAAATGACGACCAAGATTGTTATAATTGCCTGTTGGAAAGATCATGCCAAGGACAGTAGTTAGGCTAGGTTGGTAATGGGCATCTTCTTGATCAATCCAACGATATTGAATCTCAAAAGGTAAATCCGAGAAATGAACTGTACTAGCTGTTGTGTGACCGTTCCAGGTATAGCGGATCTGGGGCACAATCTGAACTGACAGGCGATCGGTTGCTGCATATTTAACTAATGTATAATTCAGGGTATTGTCAGTTCTATGTTTGGAATTCTTGGTTTTTCCATTTGCCTGATAGGCACCACGGCTTATTGTGTTTTGCAAATACGGTTCGACAACAAAAGTCCCGGCATTGACCAATGCCCCGGATGGTGCCAACAAGGAACCCGTATATCTTTGTTCCTGTAAAATTTTGGAACCTGTATCTTCCTTGTTTTCCTCTTGTGTAGCTTCAAGCGCAATGTCGTTCGGGACAGCGTATATGTTAACAGAAGGGGTGAGTAAACCGAGAAAACCAAAACAAAAATAACTAATTTTAATTCTGTTTTTAAGCATACGAAATAGAATACAGGAATTGCTGAAAATTTGAGTCATAAAATGGCTCCTAGTCAGGGATAATTCATAATGCTTCTATAAAATGACCTTATAATTGTTATAAATTATAAGGTTATCAGATAGTTGCTTATTCTATATAGTTCAATCGCTTACGGTTGCAATATTGATGAAAAGTTAAATTTTATCAGATTAAAAAACGATGTTCACGGCACATTGAGGTTGAATGAAATCATTGGTATTATGGCCGTCAACGGTCAATGCCGCACCAGCGATAAGTCCAACGGCCGGTGTAAAGTTATATTCTATACCAGGAGCGATTTGAAAATCATGAGAGGCACCTGTGATATGGCGTAAATAACGCTGGTGATTATAATTTCCCTTAATATGTGTCCCCTGAGCCCAATCATACTGAAAGTCAAAGGCCAATACCCATGCTTTGGTTATTCCAAATTCAAATGAAAATCCGGCGTTGCCAAATAAGCCACCTCTGACTGTGCCTGCAAAACCCTGATCTGTACCATAGTTGCTTATCCCCTTGATATTTCGGTGACCAATAGGTTTTCGACCTACACCCCACCAGCGGAAGCGTATGGCGCGATGAAATATTTCATAGGCAGCTTGGGAATGAAGACCAAAACGTAGGGTATACTGTCCACTTCCAAAAGCATCAAGGGAACGGTTCAACTGATCAAAATTGCCAGTAGGAAAATTCATGCCCAGGAAAGTCGTGAAACTGGGTCGATAATGTGCGTTATCCTGGTCAATCCAGCGATATTGAAATTCTACAGGCAAGTCAGAAATATGTACACTGCTGGATGTGGTTTTACCGTTCCAGGCATAATTAACCTGTGGGGTTGCCTGAATGGTCAGATTATCGGTAATGGCGTATTTGATCAAAAGGAAACTGTCCGCTGAATCTGTTCTGTGTTTGCTATTTTTGACACTGCCATCGGATTGATAGGCCCCACGGCTGATTGTAGATTGGAGATACGGTTCCAAAGCAAGGATACCTGCCTTGGTAATGGCACCTGAAGGGGAAAGAAGGGAACCCGTATATCGTTGTTCATCCAATACATTGACACTGTCGGATATATTATTGATTGATGAATTGTTTATATCGGATTTAGATGCATTGCTTGCATATGTGTAATGTGAAGTAAATATCACAGAGATGCAAATTAACGAAAAATTTATTTTAGTATTATTGCAAAACAATAAAAATTGAGATACAGGGGTTTGTATGAAACGACGATGCATCAAAAAATTCCTCAATCAAAGTTATGGGGAAAACATAAATTATAACGATTTTTTATGATTAAATAATTTCAAGTGATCAATTAATAGTATTTATAACCATTTGTAATTAGTAAAGATTAAATATTATATTTGTTAAACGGATTAAAATATTCATTTAATTGTTATCTTAAGATAAAATTGATCACCAATGTAATAAAATTATTCGTATTCATGATATCAATCTATAAAAAAATTTTATTTTAGCAAGAGATAAAAAAAATTTGTTATTCTACATCATCTTTTGGTCGATGACCAACCGTAACATCAAGTTTGATGGTTTTCTTGTTGCGCCTTATTGTCAGTTGTAAATTTGATCCAGGATGTGCAATGGCCACTGTTTTAATAAAAGTACGAATTGTGTCTACATGCTGATCGTCAATTAATTCAACGCGGTCATTAATTTTGATTTTTGCCTTGTAGGCCGGGCCATCCAGATCAAGATCAATGATTTTCACTCCATTGTGTCCAGAATCCTCTTCAAGGGTAACACCAAGCCATCCGCGGTCAATAAATCCTGTTTTACATAGTTGAGTAACAATGGGGGCGGCGATTTCAGAGGGGATACCAAAACCAATTCCAACAGAACTTCCGGTAGGGGAAACAATTGCGGTATTCAAGGCGACAACTTGTCCGGCAAGGTTAAAGGATGGTCCTCCAGAATTTCCCGGATTCATTGGAGCATCCAATTGAAAAAAATCGTCAAAAGGGCTGGAACCAATATCGCGACCACGAGCTGATACAATTCCGGCAGTGACGGAAGAACCAAGGCCAAAAGGGTTTCCTGCAGCAAGAATCCAGTCACCAACCTCCACTTTGCGACTGTCACCCCATTGTACATAGGGAAGGGGATGATCGCTATCAATTTTGATGACTGCTATGTCTGTGAGAGAATCATTACCGATAACTTTTGCTGTGAAACGTTTTCCATTCGCAAGATATACTGTTATGTTGTTGGAGGTCCCGATTACATGCGTATTGGTTACTATGATCCCATGGGGATCAATGATAAAACCAGACCCAGCTTCTGTAACCCTACGGTTGCGGGTATGTTGACGTTGCCTGAATTCTTTTTCAAATGGTGTTCCCTTTAAGGAGGGTGGTATATGAATGTTTCTGGATTGTTTTGTATATATATTTTGGGAAACCGAAATGTTAACAACGGCTGGTACAACTTTTTTCACTAGCGGGGAGAAGGTCAGAGGCCCATTTTCTACAAGTGGTGTTGCGGAGGCCGTAAATGTGTCGGATGGAATGACTGTTTTTGATGGTTCGATATCTTTTTTATTTATATCCTGGGCATAGACGGGAAAATTGAATAAAACAATAATGAGATAAGTCTTGAGATTGAGACCTAGCTTTTTTTTTATCTGGTTTGAATATTCAATTGGTACAAACATTATTAATCTATTCAAAAAATTTAAGTTATTAAATAAACTATTATTCGTCATTCATGGGATTTTCTGGCCAGTGATGTTTGGGATAACGCCCCTTCATATCTTTTCTCATATCTTTCCAACCCTCTTTCCAAAAATTTTTCAAATCACTGGTTACTGCTTGAGGTCTATTGGCTGGGGACAGAAGGCAGCATTGTAATCGAATTTGTCCTTTTGCAATAGAAGGAGTATCTTTTATACCATAAAATTTTTGTGCATGTGCCGAAATAATGGGTGCAGGTTGTGTATAATCAATATAAAATTTATTATGATTCAATATAATAAATTCAGGAAATAACCGATTTAGTTTTTGGCAAATATCATAACCAAGATAGGCTTCGAGAATATTTTTTAAGTCTATTTTTTTTAGATCTTTCAAATTATTGATTTGTGTGATCCAGGGGGATAACCATTTTTCAATATGTAATTCTAGCTTGTCATCAGTTAAATCCGGAATTTTTTCTTCTGTTAAATATTGTCTTGCCCATGAAGCACGTGACTGTAATTGTTTCGTAGCCTCGTTCCAGTTCAAAGCCTTATAAAAATTGTTTTTAACATAACCAAGCAAGACCGGATAAGCCTTTTCGGCTGGGGCTATATCGTTTCTGTCTTGTAAAATAAGCCGCCCAAATTTTACTTGTTTTCGGGCAATGACTTTTCCAGTGGTTGGGTCAATAGAAATATTTTCTACCTGACGGGACCGATTAAGGATAAAATTGGGAAGAATATCGGAATTCATGCGTGCTGCCAGACAGATTCTGGCTTTTTTCTGAGTATGGATATTTGCAACAATTAATAGTTTTTCCTTTGCTAATATATCTTGTTGAGAAAGATATGCACTGCCACCGCCTGCCAATCGGAATGATCCAATTTCATCACGTTTTTGTGCCAATCGGTCGGGAAAAGCGGCGCATAATAATTTGGCAGGATTTCCAAGAGATTTTTGGGTGAGTGGTATTTTTAATCTTTTGCGATATTCCTGGCCTATATGGTGGATATGGTGCCATAATTCCTTATCATGTTGATTATGAGGTAGGGTTTGTAGCCAGTTCAGACGAGTTTGGATATCGCAGGATTGGTCATGATTTTTACGAAAAGGATCACGCTCTTCCAGTAATGCAGCCAGATCGGCCGCCAATGCCTTTTCTTCATTTGAGTTTGCTCTTAACATCATTGACGCCAAACGTGGATGCGCACCGAATTGAATAATTTTTTTACCAAAATCAGTGATGAGCCCTTTTTCATTTAACGCACCTAATAAAGTCAGTAAATTGCTGGCCGCCTCAAGAAGGCCATTGGAAGGAAAATCAGGAAAGACCAATTCCTTTATTGAGGTTCCCATAAGGTCTGTCCATGTTTTGCAAATCAATAAGAATTCACTTAATTCACTGGATAATATTTCAGGAGAATCATGCGGGATAAAACTTCGTTCCATCGCTTGGGTCCATAGACGATAGACAATTCCCTCAGCTTCACGTCCAGCCCTTCCAGCCCTTTGATCAGCTGCTGCCCTGGATATTCTTCGTGTTAAAAGTCGTGTTAGTCCAGTGTCTCCGTCCAATTGAGGAGCACGACGAAAACCTCCATCAATGACAATCCTTACGCCAGGAACGGTTAGGGAAGTTTCAGCAATGGAAGTGGTCAAAACTATCCGCCTTTTATCTTTGGCACTGACAGATCGCAAGGCCTTGTCCTGTTCTGTGGAATGTAATTCGCCATACAGAGGAAGAACTTCAGCATCTGGTAATGTAAGTATATTCATTGTGCGATGAATTTCGGTAACGCCTGGTAAAAATACCAGTATATTACCCTGATTTTTGTAATAAACATTCTCTATTTCCGCAGCGGTTATTTTGGGCAAATCTTTTATTGCATGAATATCTCTTTGTCGATGATGTATTGTTACAGGATGTATTCTTGATTTATTTTCAATAATTTGACAGTTTAATATTTTTTGTAGTTGAGACAAGGATGGTGTAGCCGACATTGCGATGAGCCTTAAATCCGGTCTCAGGTTTTTTTGAAGATCACGACACAAGGCAAGACAGAGGTCAGACTCAAGGGAACGTTCATGAATTTCGTCAAAAATAATGGCGGCAACTTGGTCAAGAAATGGATTGTTCAAAAGATGTCTCAAGAACAGTCCATGTGTAACAACCTCTATACGGGTTTTTGAACTGGCCACTTTTTCCATGCGGGTTCTGTAACCTATCGTTTGGCCAATAGTTTCATGATATAGACAGGCCATCTGTTTTGCTGCGGCTCGGGCGGCAATGCGTCGTGGTTCCAGCATGATAATCCTATGTCCGTTTCGCCATGGAGCCTGTAATAATGACAAAGGTACAAGGCTTGTTTTTCCTGACCCTGGTGAAGCTACAAGAATACAGTTCTGATGGGTAAGTAGATGATCATGGAGTTCTGGTAAGGTATTCTGTATTGGTAGGGAAATGGGATCAGGTTTAAACATAAGTTGAGACTAGTCGATAAAATGCCTTGGTGACATGAATGATTATTAATTTTGTTTATCTCATCTTTAAGATAAAAATGGAATATTATTGACAGGGACAGGATTAAATCAAGTGCGATTTTGGATTACTATATTATTGATTGTAATAGGGTTTAACACGCATGTTATTTGGGGTAAAGAAAGCGATAAAATCTTTAAAGCGCATGTTGAGGCAAGTATCATCAGTGCAAGCGATTTCAATGATGATGTTGATCGGTCTTTACTAGCCCTTAAAATCAAACTGGAGCAAGGGTGGCACACTTATTGGCTGAATCCGGGAGATGCGGGAGATCCTGCTTCGTTACAAGTTTCAATCAACCATGATAGAAAAGTTATATTTCCAAAAATAGAATGGCCTGTTCCTAAGCGGTTGTTTGAAAAAGGTTTATTGTCTTACATATATGATGGGGAAGTTATTTTACCTTTTTATCTTCATATTCCAGAATCCTATCGTGCCAAAGATCTGCATCTTCATATCAAGGCGACGTGGTTGATTTGTGCCAATATCTGTGTTCCCGTGCAGGCCGAATTTACAATTGATCTACCAAAAGGAAAAATCAATCAGGCAAATGAAGCGATCTTAATTCAAAAATCACTGAATAATAAACCCAGGCCTTTGCAACATAATTTATTCATTACACCAAATGGAAAATTGTGGGGCAATAAAACAGATCCTCTGTTTGATCAAGTGCAGGATGTTTGGTTTATGCCAGAAAGATCGGGATTGATTGATCAAGATCAAAAACAGCATTTTCAAATCAATCCAGAATATTTTGAATTGAAATTGCCCCTATTATCTGAAAAACGGCTTGATCAGTCCCTGGCTGGTATCTTGGCATTGAAGAATTACAATGGCAAGATTCATTACTGGTCAATTCATCCCATAATTAAAAAGAAACCTGTCTCACATATTCTGAATCTATTTTTATTGATCAGCAGCGCCTTTCTTGGAGGGTGTCTGTTAAATTTCATGCCTTGCGTTTTTCCTGTCATTGCCATGAAATTATTATCCTTAAGTCGTTTGGGAAATAAAAACCGTGCCTATCAATACCGGTCATGTCTGTCATACACGGCAGGGATCTTAAGCAGTTTTACGGGTATATCGCTCATATTTATAAGTCTGCGCTGGATGGGAAAACAGATAACATGGGGTTTTCAGTTTCAATCGGTTTCATTTTTGATAATTCTATGCTGGTTATTATTTATCATTGCCTTAAATCTTCTGGATGCCTTCACAATAAATTTTTCATTTTATTCAAGAACAAATTCATCCTCTTACCTTTCTGATTTTCTTACAGGTATTCTTGCTGTCTTGGTTGCAACACCTTGCACCGCACCATTTATGGGTATAGCTGTAGCAGCCGCCTTAAATAGTTCAGCCGAAAAAACTTTTTTTATATTTATAGGAATGGGATTGGGTCTATCCTTTCCCTATTTGCTATTGGTTTTTATTCCAAAATTGACCCGTTTTTTACCGAGACCAGGAATATGGATGGAAATATTGAAGCAATTTTTGGCATTTCCCCTATTACTTAGTTGTGTGTGGCTGGTATGGGTAATTTATCAGCATGATCAGTCCATATCTTTATTAACTGTTTTGTTAGGCTGTGTTTTAATTGGATTTGGAGCATGGTTATTGGGTAAAAATCAGCTATTGCGATATAAAACTGCTACACGTGTATTTCAAAGGGTTACCAGTATCACGCTTATTCTGATTTTCATTTTGTTAGGAGGTATGATCACGGAAATGAATCTTGTGCAATCCTCTAATGAAACAGTAAAAAATAGGGAATATATGGTATTTTCATTAAAGAATGTTCAGCAATTGCAGATTGATCATAAAGCTGTATTTGTTAACATGACGGCAAGTTGGTGTCTAACATGTCTCGTTAATGATAGGGTTGCCTTATCCAACCGAAAAGTAAGAGACTATTTCCATCGTCATCATATTCAATATGTGATTGGTGATTGGACACATCACAATAATGAAATCAGTCGTTTTCTAAAACAGTTTGGACGGGAAGGGGTTCCACTTTATATCTATTATCCTGCCTATGGAAACCCCAGGGTGTTGCCCCAGATCCTGACCCCGGATTTGGTGATAAAAAATATTGAAAATGTTAAAAATTAAAAATCAAAACAATAATTACAAGTAGTGAAACAACTCATAAAGTGATAAATTGCCATTGAAAATATAATAATTACAAATGGATATCAAGGTTTGCACAAATGAAGGTAGGGTTATTCATTCCATGTTACATGGATGCATTGGAACCTGAAGTTGGTATTTCAACTTTAAAGTTATTGGAACGTTTTGATCTGGATATTACATATCCTTTTGATCAAACCTGTTGTGGTCAACCCATGACTAATACGGGGTGCCATAAAGAGGCTGCCGCGACTGAAACCCTGTTTGTGAGGAATTTCTCGCAATTTGATTATATTGTCATGCCATCGGGAAGCTGTACGCATCAGGTTCGTTCCAATTTTGATGCCATCGAACAGACTGATGAGGTAAAACATGTCAGAACGCATACTTATGATCTGGTTGAGTTTCTGCATGATATTCTCAAGATTGATTCTTTTCCCTGGGCGTTTTTTCCCTACAAGGTTGCCATTCATAATAATTGCAATGCATTGAGAGGACTAAGACATGCGAGCATGTCAGAATTGAGGGAACCATATTTCTCAAAACCCAGGGATTTGCTTGAAAAGGTAAGAGGAATTGAATTTGTTGAATTGACACGTCCTGATGAGTGTTGTGGTTTTGGGGGAACCTTTTCAGTTTTTGAGGAGGGTGTTTCAGCAAAAATGGGTCAGGATAAGGTTATGGACCAATATAATAGCGGTGCAGAATACGTAATTTCCGCAGACAGCTCTTGTCTCATGCATCAGCAGGGATGCGCGCAACGGATGAAAATTCCCGTGAAATATGCCCATATTGCACGCGTTCTGAATGGAGATCTACAATGAATGTCAATATTAATTCAGACGTGAATGATGCGGCGCTTCAACATGAAGTTGGCGCAAGGGGCGCGGTTGTCAAAGGTAATAAACCCATAGATCAGCTTGAAGCCGCCAATCGCTTTATCGCTGCGCAGGCTCACGAGAAAATGCATGATAACCGTTTATGGGATTTACGTAAAAAGCGTGATGCGCAAATGCATCTTATCCCAGAATGGGAGGAACTTAGACAGTTAGCTTCGGATATCAAGGAGCACACGCTTGATCATCTTGCTCATTATCTCGAAATGTTTGAAAAAAATGCCAAAGATAATGGTATTCATGTTCATTGGGCGCAAAATGCTGAAGAGTGTAATTCGATTGCCATCGAGTTGATGAAAAAACGCCAGACCAAAATTTTAGTGAAAAGCAAATCCATGCTTGGGGAAGAATGTGGTTTGCGAAAGGCTGTGGAAAAGGAGGGGATCAACGTAATTGAAACGGATCTGGGTGAACGGATCCAGCAATTGGACAATGAGGATCCAAGTCATGTTGTTGTTCCGGCTGTTCACAAATCCCGTACGGATGTTTCCAGGGTTTTTACCAGAACTCTCGGGGCACAGGCGGGCAATAATGATATACATTATCTTGCCGAAACCCAGCGCGAAACAAATCGTCCCTTGATCCTGAAAGCCGAAGCTGGCATGACAGGAGGAAATTTTTTGGTTGCTGAAACGGGTGCGGTGGTTGTTTGCACGAATGAAGGGAATGCCGATCTTTCTGCCAATACACCCGGGATGCATATTGTAACGGTCGGAATTGAAAAAATAGTTCCAGGGCTTGAACATCTGGCAGTATTCATTCGTTTATTGTCACGTAGTGCGCTAGGTTCCCCAATAACACAATATACATCTTATTTCCGGGGGCCCAGACATCATGGCGGGGAAATGCATGTCATACTGGTCGATAATACGCGTTCCACCCGTTTAGCTGACAAGAAATTCAAGGCAGGCTTGAAATGTATACGCTGTGGTGCCTGTATGAACACATGTCCCGTGTTTCGTCGTAGTGGTGGATTAAGTTATGGAAGTACCTATGCAGGGCCAATTGGTTTGATACTTAGTCCGGGATACAATGCCCATAAATTTCGCAACCTTCCCTTTGCCTCAACCTTGAATGGCAGTTGTTCTAATGTCTGTCCTGTTAAAATCAATATTCATGAACAAATTTTTGAGTGGCGAGAGACATTGGCAGAAAAGGGTGAATTGTCCCTTGCAAAAAGAATATTGATGCAGGCCGCCGGGAAAATTTTGGGCAATCCGGTCCTGTATAGGGCCGCGATAAAAAATGCCGATCGGGCATTGAAATATCTCCCACATTTTATTGTTTACAATAATCTCAATAAATGGGGAAAACAGAGGGACTTGCCACCTGCACCCAAGGAGACCTTTCATAGCTGGTATGAAAAGAATTATCTGAAAAAGGAAAGCGTTAATGAATAGTCGTGATATCATTTTGGGCAAAATTCGCAAGGCCTGTGTTGATGAATATGTTAAGCCTCCTTCTGTTCCCCTGTTTCACCAGAATGATCTTGATTTGATAAAAAAATTTAAGAAAGTTTTTGAGCAGATGGGGGGTGAATTACTGGAAAATCATGCCGATAATCCTTTTGAGTCGATTTATGAAAAACTTTCAAACGCAAAGAATATCTGTTCTGTTGTTAAGGAAATAAAGGGTGATTATAATATAACGGATCAAACGCCTCCGAATAGTTTGCATGATATTGACTATGCAGTTGTCAGGGCAAGTTTTGGTGTGGCTGAAACAGGATCTGTTTGTCTTACCGAAAAAGATCTGGTTGTAAATACTTTGGGTTATTTGCCGCAACATCTGGTCGTTTTATTGAACAGCTCCGAAATCGTGGAAAACCTGCATGATGCGTATGCACGTCCGGAATGGAGGCGAAATCATTATGCAGCACTACATACAGGTCCCTCGGCCACCGCAGATATTGAAGGGGTATTGATCCATGGCGCCCAGGGTGTACGTTCACTTTCCTTGTTATTGCTTTAGAATCTAGTATTTTTTGGAAATGGCTGATTGAGGCAGTGTTCCCAATACCCCAACAGGATATTTACCTTTAGTTGAAGAAACAGGTTGTGTATCATGGACTGGGGATGCGGCAGATTCATTGTTGGGAATGCCATCAGGGAAAACAGCATTTAAATCTGCGTTTGAAGCAGAAGGTTTGTTGGTGGCAGGTGCTATATTCCTGTGATCGGGAGGGGACATATCATGTTTTACAGCGGTTGAAGATTCCTTATCATTTAAATCCTGTGTTTTAATTGAGTCTGAAATTGGTGTGCCTGTGGCATCAACAATCCAGGGCTCCAAATGATTGCGAATTTGATATTCTAGTTCCACATTGACATCTTGCATCATTTTTTGGGTAATATCATATAAATTTGCTCGGCTATCTAAGTCTCCCTTATTATGATCAGTCTGGTATGTATGATTTGTACTGACCTGAATTGAGCCAACTTTTCTATTATTGTTGTTATAAATATCGAGACGAATATCAATTTGCCCGTATACGGCATCATCACTGTTTTCTTGCAAAGAAGCTCGGCTGATTGTAAATATAGCCTTTCCGGATGTGCCTCTTGCTTTAAGACGATTATTAACCATGTTATTCAAGGCCATGGCGGGAGGGGTCGGGCTTAAATTGGAAATATCCCTTGGATATTGATTTGCGTTAGAATGATCCTGTATGCTTATTTGTCCAACATTCAGGAATATAGGGGTTAGATAATCATATGTTAGTGGTGCATATTGAGTGGTATCTTTATGTGCACAAGCTGATAATATCACGACCGGACTAATCCATAAAAATGCAGATAAATAAAATTTAAATCGATATGATAACGATTTGCGTAATTCGAATGACATGACAACCCCTTGATATTTATAAATTCATTAATTGCTGGTTACGT
>NZ_JAXOQA010000032.1:0-22274 GCF_047307945.1 Commensalibacter sp. A3DC
CCTTTTGTTCTCTCAATGTCTGTGTGAACTTATCTATACAATTTAAATCTAAGAATCAACCCCTAAATTTTATTTTTTTATTTTTAATTTTAAATCCTTTTTTATTCTAAAAAACCGTTTTTAATTAACAATGTAAATCCGCTCATTTAACAATTTATAGAATAAGATATCAGGTTTACTTCTTTTCTATTTAAAAAATTGACTATTTTCATACTGAAAATGAAATATATTTCCCACTTATTAGTATATAAGTATTATACATACATAAAACGCTGTTCATTCATTTAAACTGATTGCAATAATGGGATTTGATTAACAAAACAATAATCAGTCCAAAAAAGATCTGGTTTTAAAAAAACTGTTTCATATAAATGTATATTTGCATAAAAAACTTGCGAAATCTTTATTTTTTTTTAAAAACAAGATTGTTTTTTATTATAAGCCCTATTAAACGTAAATACATAACCATAACAATGAGTTTTTACATGTTGCAAAAAATACTTTCTTCATTTGTAGAAAGCTTCTATACACAATATGTTTGGCAACAGCCAAACAGGATTGCTCTTTTATAATCATAATGAAGTGATTATTATTTATCTTTAGGTATACTTAACAAAAGCAATTTATATATACTGTTTTGTAAAAAACTTGGTGGAATTTTAATTGTGGACATAAACAAACATCCAACACCAACGGATTCTGGTCTTAAACGACGTTTTGGTGATTTTGTTTCTCTTTCTGAGGCTTTAGATTACGCCGCTCAAGGAAAAAGCGGTATTAATTTTTATTCAGCCAAGGGAGTTTTATTAGAATCATTACCCTATTCTGACCTGCGACAACAAGCTATACATGTTGCCAAGCAACTTTTGACCTTGGGACTAAAGAAAGGCGATCGCCTGGCCATTGTTGCAGAAAGTGACAGTGACTTTAGCCGTATCTTTTTTGGCTGCCAATATGCAGGTATTGTTCCCGCCCCAATGCCTCTGCCTGTTGCTTTTGCTGGAAAATCTTCTTATATCAACACCTTGCGGGGAATGATTGAAAACTCTTCCGCAAAAGCGGTTATTATTCCACAAACAATTCAAAGCTGGACGCGGGAAATTATTGAAAAATTTCCTTTATTGTTCGGAGGAAGTCCTGCCCAGCTAAAAGAAATAAAAGTTAATAGCGCCATAGAATTACCAGTTATTCAGGCTGATGATCTTTCTTATCTTCAATTTTCTTCAGGAAGCACTCGCTTTCCTATGGGGGTTGCTGTCACCCAGAAAGCCTGTTTGGCCAATGCTCATGCAATCTCATATTATGGATTGGCAGTAAAAGAAACAGGAGACCGATGCGTTTCATGGTTACCCTTGTATCACGATATGGGGCTGGTTGGATTTTTTCTAACCCCTATGACATGCCAGTTAACCATTGATCTTTTGCCTACCAGGGATTTCGCAAGGCGTCCACATGTCTGGTTGGATCTGATCAGTCGTAATAAAGGGACCCTATCTTATAGTCCATCTTTTGGGTATGAACTTTGTACACGCCGTATGCCTTCCTCAACCCTGGAACTTGATTTATCCTCTTGGCGTGCGGCAGGTATTGGCGGAGATATGATACGTTCTCATATTTTAGAACAATTTGCCGAACAATATCAAAAATATGGTTTTAATTCAAAAGCTTTTGTCGCAAGCTATGGTATGGCGGAAGCGACATTAGCCCTTTCATTCGCACCTTTGGGAGAGGGACTTAAAACCGATACTATTGATTTGCCCCTTCTTGAAACGACAGGTATAGCAAAACCTTCCAATGATCCTTGCGTTACAACCAGGACTTTTACTCTTTGTGGTCCGATACTTCCTGATCATGAAATTAAAATACGGGACGAAAATGGAAATATTCTTCCCGAAAGAAGAGCGGGCAGCATTTACGTGCGAGGCCCAAGCCTTATGAAAGGTTATTTCAATAAAGAAAAAGAAACAGAAGCCGTTCTTGACAAAGAAGGATGGTTAAAAACAGGTGATCTAGGTTATATTTTAAATAACGAAATTGTCATAATTGGACGCGAAAAAGATTTGATTATCATTAATGGGCGAAATATATGGCCCCAGGATCTGGAATGGGCGGCTGAACATGCTTTTAACTCGCTAAGAAGCCGCGATGTCGCTGTATTCTCGGTTGATAAGAATAATCAGGAAACTGTCGTTGCACTTGTCCAATGCCGTGCCATTGATGAGTCTGAAAGAAAAAGACTTCAAGAAGATATGACCAGTCTGTTTAGAAGACAAAATGGTGTAGAAGTATCTGTCCTGTTAGTCCCTCCACATAGCCTGCCGCAAACCTCCTCTGGAAAATTGACACGGGCAAAAGCAAGACAAATGCTTTTAAAAGGAGAATTCGGATTTCATTTTTAAAAATTCAGGTATGAAATGAAATTTTATGGCCTCTTGAACAGAATTTAAAAGCTATTTACAATAAATCAATTCTTTCCTTAGGATATGCGACTGATTGCGTTAAATGTCATCCAATCAGTCATAATCGTTCAAATATTGATATTTAACAAGGTAACACTATGACTGAAACGGTTGAAGAAATTTCAAAAATAATTATTGATACATTATTAGAAAACCCAAAAGTTCCCAAAAACATTTCACCAGACAGCAAAATTATTGAAGATTTGGAATTCGATTCTCTAGCTGTCATGAATTTCGTCATGGAAATTGAAGATAAACTAGACGTATCCGTTCCTTTGGATCGCCTGACAGACGTAAGAACGATTCGTGATCTTGCAGATGCCATCGTTTCCCTTAAATAAAAGCTCTCTCCTATGGATATATTTACAAAATTCAAGCCACTTGAAACTGCTTTCAACCAACTTATTTCCTTTGCCCCGCACAATCCGTTTGGGGTTACAATCGAGAAAACACTTACTGCAACAGTTGGTACTATCAACGGGAAAGAAACACTTCTTTTTGGAACAAACAATTATCTAGGCCTCAGTCAATCCAAAGAGGCACGAAAAGCAGCTGCTGAAACAGCTATGCAATATGGTGTTGGAACAACGGGATCCAGAATTGCCAATGGCTCTTATTCCTTACATCAATCACTCGAACAAGAGCTGGCTCAGTTCTTCAACCGTTGTTCCTGCATGGTTTTTTCAACAGGATATCAAGCAACCCTCGGCATGGTATCAACTCTTGCCGGTAAGGATGATTACCTTTTCTTGGATGCGGACTGTCATGCCAGTATTTATGATGGCAGCAGACTCAGTCAGGCACAAATTATACGTTTCCGACACAATGACGCTGACGACTTACGTAAGAGATTACGCCGAGTTGGCAATATAAACGGTATTAAACTGGTTGTTGTGGAAGGAGTTTACTCCATGTTTGGAGATATCGTTCCCCTCAAAGAATTTATCCAGGTCAAGAAAGAGGAAAATGCTTATCTCATGATTGATGAGGCACATTCTTTTGGTGTTTTTGGTGAACATGGTCGAGGAATTGCAGAACGTGAAAACGTGGAACAAGACGTTGACTTCATCGTGGGAACTTTTTCTAAAAGCTTGGGTACTGTTGGAGGATATTGTGTTTCCGATTATCCACAAATGGATAAATTACGTCTTTGTACCAGACCCTACATGTTTACGGCCTCTTTACCTCCCGAAGTAATCGCCGCAACACGTGAAAACTTGAAAATCATCGCTAACCGTCCTGAATTGAGAAATAAACTAAAGAATAATGCCTCCCGGTTTTATCATGCATTACAGAATGCTGGTTTTCAAACTGGTCCAGATATCAGCTCTGTTGTTTCTGTCATCTTGAATGAATTACCTCAGGCTGCTCATTTCTGGAACAGGGTGTTAGAATTGGGGGCTTATATTAATCTTAGCCTGCCTCCCGCTACACCAGATAACAGACCTTTATTAAGAGCGAGTATCGCCGCGGTCCATACAGAAGAACAGATTGACCGACTAGTTCAAATCTACATTCAGGCGGCTAAAGATGTAGGGCTAACTCTTAATTAAAATCTTTATCGTTTGAATAAACCCTGTCGATATAATTTGAATAATATCCAGGGTGCATTTATAAGGGGATATTTTTTTTGGAACGCTGTCAACTCAAGATTAATGTCACGGTGTCGATTAATTTTCCACACAATATACTGCGCCCCCCCTTCAAACGTGAAAGCGGCCTTAATTAATCGGCAAATATTCAAGGGTCGACCCAATATTTTCCGAATCTTCCAGCGTTTTCTAGCATATTCTCGTTGATCCTTTGACACAGATGGAAATAAAGAATAATTTTTTGTCTCGTTATAGGATATTCCTGCTTTTTGCCAGCCCAGTTTTAAAAGTTGCTTAAAGTAATCTTCTCTATTTTCCAAAATCAACATTGGACGATTATTTGATTCCACCCTTAGCTCGACATCATAAGTATGACGGAATAATGAACACCAATATTTTTCCGCAGTCCCATATTCTGGCCCCAAAAAAGTGGCCCACCATATAGCTGTATTTACCGCTTTTATGAGACAATCCAACAATGCCTGTTTTCCTTTTTCATCCTTCCACCAAAGAATCTTAACAGGCTGACAAAAACGCGCCCACATCGTTGTATCAATGGATTGTAAAGCAGTAGCTTTTTGAAGTTGATCTATTGATAATATCGCAACTTTGGCCCTTAAATTAACATTCCCCTCACTCCATTCATGATATTCAATATTCGGAGGTAGACAATAATTAATCACAATTTTAAAACAATCTTCCGGATACCAATCAGACAAATTTTGACAAACAACATAAAAATCAAGCAAACCTGTCAGTTCTTTTTTCCATAAAGAAGAACCGTAATAGATAACACCTATGGGTTGCCGATCTCCTATAATCTGTTTAACGAAGGCGGTAACAGATTCTGGAACAGAATGCTGATCAAATGAAGTGGCTAATAATTGTGACAAGGATGATGACATAAACAGCCGACATTATCTATAAACGGACAAACGAAAATTTGGGACCGGTCGAAAGAAGGACACAATGATCCTCGCCTGTATCAAACTGTTCTCCATCAAGAATAATATCCTCTTTGATTGACAGTTTTATTTTATTGGCGGTACCACTAAGATAATTAGGATCATTCAATAACCATTCCGGCGTTTTACCTCTTAATAAGGCGAAACATGCCGCCAACAGATGTGGAGGACGTGCTTTAACATTCAAATAATGAAGACTATCATCCCCTGCATATCGGTTAAAAAACGGCCACATTCCATGAGATAGGCTCTGTAAAGTCGTCGATAAAAACAAAAAGCAATTCTCCTGATATGATTTCTTTTCATCAATGAAAAAAGAGCATACATTACCGTTAAGCCACAAATCCCGTGTTTTTGAAAAAAATAATTTTAGTAAAGACGTTATAATGGTGATTGCCACAGCACCATCATGAGGAAAATTTTTTAAAATCGTCGGATTATGTGCAATCTGAATAGCCTTCGTAAATGCCGCTGCACCTTGAAACATTCCCAAAACAGGCGGGCGAGAGGGATCAGACCATTCAATTTTTAATGCATGACGATGCTGAACCATAAAATGCAATCGCTGACGTTCTGCCAAAGTCCTGATACGCTTAAGAGCATTGATTCCCCGAATACCGAATCCAATATCCTTGGCTATTAAATTTGTATTTCCTGAAGGAAGAATAATGAGGCTTGGCAATTTATCATGTGGATAACAGCTATAAATAGCTGTCATGACATGACTAATCGTGCCATCCCCACCATCTATAATGATACAATCAACTCCTGTTGCGACAAAACGATTTAACGTTTGCATCATATCATCAACAGTTCGTGGCGTAGAATAATTTTCACCTAACCAGTTCAAGGCAAAATCTGTAAATTCCTTATCCTCTTTCTGATTTAATCGACTGACAGGATTTTTAATTAAGGCAATATTCTGATTCACGGATTGCTTCTAACATTCTATAGTATCTTGTTTTAATTTAATATGAGGAGTAATAAACGTTTTTATAGTTTTGATGTTATCATTCCTTCCCATTTGCTTCTTTTATGAAAAAAATTGTGCAAAAATCAACTATATTATCATGATTTCAAGTATGTTACATAAAATAGCATAGAATATATTTAAGGATAGTCTCTTTTGAAACGCTTTACAATTGCCCATATTTCGGACATTCATCTTCCCTTGGAAAGCATTCAATTTCCGAAATTATCCCTTGTCAATAAACGATTTTTAAGTTTTCTGTCCTGGAAAAAAAGACGCCTTTCTTTGCAAAAAAAGAGACTTGATATCATTATTGACGATATTTCCAGAGAATCTCCCGACCTTTTGTTGATATCGGGAGATCTCACCAACTTAGCTCTGCCTGAGGAATTTAAACAGGCAGCTGACTGGTTGCATCATCTTCCTTTTAAAAATATAAATATTATCCCAGGGAATCATGATGCGCTTGTTAAAACACAATGGCACAATAGCTACGCTTTCTGGTCACCCTGGTCACATGCTTACAATCATGACGATTACCCTATCATAACCCGTTATGGTTCTATCGCTGTCATTGGCATTAATACAGCTGTTCCCACGCCTCCCTTTTTTGCAAATGGCCAGGTTGGAAATTATCAGCTGAATCAAATCAGATATGTACTCCAACAACTTAAAAAAGATAATTTATTCAGGATTGTGATTTTGCACCATCCCCCTGTATCAGGAATTGTTTCGGAAAGAAAGGCCTTAAAAGACAGGAAAAAATTGCAAAAAATATTATATGAAGAGGGTGTCGAGATTATTCTTTTTGGGCATGTCCATCGTACCATTACCCGAAAATTTCTTAACACCAATATACCGATGCTGGGAATTGCTTCAGCCTCTTCCAATTCAAACCGTCCGTATCACCAAGCCGCTTGGCGTAAAATCGTAATTGAAAAATTGGATGATCACTTTCATACATTTTCAACGGTACGCTTTATAGACAAAAATGGTGATTTTTCTCAAACCCACTCCTTTTATATAGATCATTATTTTCAGTAAATCCTTGTTGAAATTTCATTTAAAAAACCAGAGTTTGACCAGATTTTTATCAACGATCCACATCAAAATGTTGGATTCCTACCTTTTTGCGCAAGCTCTCCCAAGTTTTATTGTTTCTCTTGGAGTTATTCTTGCCGCCTTGATGCTGGAAAGATTGCTTGTATTACTTGACCTATTAGCGGCAGACAGCAGCCCCCTCAGTACTTTTCTTGGCTTGCTGGCAGATCTGATCCCTCATTATCTTGGTCTTGCCATTCCGGCAGCCTTTTGCGTATCAATTTTTTCAAGTATTCGTCAGTTAAATCTTAATAATGAAATTGATGCACTATTAAATGCTGGAAAATCCCTTTTTCAATGTACACGGTCTTACATCATAAGTGGTATTGCCGTCAGTTTTTTTTGTATAATATTATATGGTTATATTCAGCCATATGCCCGATATGATTTTCGCGCAGCTTTTTTTTATGCCTCTCATGCTGGATGGGCACCCCATATTCAAAGCCATATGATTGTTCAACCCAATAACCACACTGTTATGATCGTTGACAAAGCTAGCCAAAACGGAACCCAGCTTTCAGGAATCTTCATAAGACAAACAAAATTAAATGATAAAAAACAACTGGTTGAACAAATTATTCTGGCCGATAAAGGGAATTTTTATTCACTGGCCGATCATTCAAAAATAATGCTGACCCTTTATGATGGTCAAAATCTTACATTAAATCCGAATAACAACAATAATATAACAGATTTTTCCAATGCTTCACGAATAATACAAAACACAAACAAGAAAAACATTTTTAGGGAAAGAGGCAGCGATGAACGCGAACTAACCCTGACAAATCTCTACGAACAAATTCAGCACCATACCTATCAAGACATTCCAATTTTAGATATAAAGGCTGAATTTCATTTTCGTTTAGTCCGCGCCTTATCAATTATTGCCATTCCTTTTCTTGCTGTCGCCTTAGCCATTACACCAAAACGTCGTAAAAGAAATTTAGGTCTTGGAATCGCGGCAATCATTCTTGTTGCCTATGATCATATTCAACAACTGGGTTTAACCCTTGTTTCACACGGACATGACAATGCTTTTGTCGCTTTATGGCTACCATTTTTTATATTCTTGTTTTTTTGCTTTGGCTGTCTATTCTTAAAAAACAATCCCTTTCTCTTTACCTCTCGCAATTTGTTAAGACACTTTTCAAAGTCTTCGGATAAATAATGAAAAAATTATTGAAACGTTATGTGTTAACCTTTTATTTATCCAGTCGCTTGTTAGCAACGACTTTTACTACTGTCATTATTTTAACAGCAATCATGGAGGTTTTAACCCTATTGGAACAAACCTCTTCCATTTTGGAACGACAACTTGGGATAAAAGGGGTTGTTCATTTCATGATGCTGAAATTACCTTTACTTTTTAATTCTGTTTTACCCTTAAGTACCCTTATCGGTTTCTTGATCGCCCTCACTCAATTGACAATCAACAATGAGATAACCATCCTACGATCCATAGGCCTATCGACATGGGGACTGATAAAAAAATTAATACCTGTTACGCTATTGCTAAGTTTTCTATGTTTTATTATGTCTGACCAAATTACACCCAAAACGGAACTGGATCTGGCAACATGGTGGAACAAAACCAACCCGCATCCCGAAAAAGAAAATAATTTCTATTTTTACAGCAATCTTGATATCATCAATATTGATCATATTGCCTATGGAGGAAATAAAATAACAGGACTGACGATCATCAAGCGTCGCGATTTATCTCATATTGACTCGGTGCTTATTGCTGATGAAGTCATTCACAAAAATCACCAATGGATTTTCTCTCATGCAAAATTCCTGCAAAACAAACCGGATATTCCATTAAAATTTCATGAATTAACAAATGAAAAAGAAAGAATATGGAATATTAACCTGACACCACATACCCTTATAAGACTATCTTCAAAATCAATGCCACAATCCATCCATAATATGGTTCTAGAATTATCATATCAACAACCTTTCAAAATGCCTACGAATTATATAAAAACAACAATTTGGGGAAGATTGTGTTTACCCTTTACTTTTATCATGATGCTAATTATTACTGTACTTGTGACCTACATCCCGCCACGTGCCGGGTTACGTAGCTGGATTCCCATATATTGTTTGGGATATGGATTGTTATTTATTATATTCCAAGAAGTCCTGCATGCTTTGGGGAAAGCAGGAACCATACCCGCCCCAGTGGCTTCACTTTCTGCCTTCCTTGTCTTTATGTTAGCTACATGCACTATCATTCTATCAGTTGAAGAAAAACAATGAGCAACCAATCTATCTTTCAAATTATGCGCAATCAAGACCTACGTTCCGGACGTAGTTACGATTTAGGTAAAATGGGACTAAAACAATTATGGGTGGCCTATTTGACGCATCCAACCATCCTATTATATTTCAGCCTTATTATTGGATGTATTGTCGCCGTCTGCTACACGTTCAATGGATGGGTTCCTGTCTTAAGTTCAATTATCGTCATGATATTTGGCTTTCCATTAATCTGGTATATTATCCATCGCTGGATCATGCATGTTTCGTTACTATACAGAATGAAATGGTCGGCTTCACTATGGAAACGCATTCACTTTGATCATCATCAGGATCCCCATCTTTTAAATGTATTATTTGGATCACCCTTGAATACCATACCAACCATCATTATCATTGGGGGCGGCTTGGGATATTTAGTTGGTGGATTTTGCGGTTTCTTTGCCTCTATTGGTACAGCTGTGTACATGTCATGTTTTTATGAATTTTTTCATTGCATTCAACATTTGAATTATAAACCAAAATCCAGATATGTAAGTCATATTAAACAGGTTCATGTTTTACACCACTTTCATTATGAGAAGGGAAACTTTGGTATTACCAACTATTTTTGGGACAAAGTCTTCGGTACCTATTATGAAGATGCCAAGGCACGCCCACGGAGCCCAACCGTATTTAACATGGGATATACAGTGAAAGAAGCTGAACATTATCCTTGGGTTATGCTAAAAACCGGGGCTCCTCCACGTGATCGTCCCGCAGGATCTAATTTTCGGGAGCATAAAAAAGATTGCACCCAACACACCCAAAAAGCAGCCTAAAAGGAATTGGGGCCATTATGGAACGTGAACCCATCAATGCTTTAATTCTGGCTGGGTCAAGGCAAGGGAAACAAGATCCTTTGGCTTTGCATGCTCACGTTTCGCACAAGGCGATTATTCCCGTATTGGGAAAACCAATGATCGAATATGTTACCGAAACCCTTGCAAAAATAGAATCCATTAATAAAATTTCTGTTTCAATTGAAAAGTTCGAGGTTGTTAGGGATATTCTACCCAACTTTATTAAGTATCTTCCCACCTGTCCTGGTCCAAGTGCAAGCATCATCCAAGCCATTCAAGCATTGGGAACCCCCCTATTAATAACAACCGCTGATAACCCCTTACTTCAACCGGAATGGGTGGAATATTTCATACAGGAAGCGGAGGCCTCACAATGTGACCTTGCTGTTGGTATCGCCCTAAAGGAACAGATTGAAAAAGATGTTCCAAACACAAAAAGAACTTACATCAAATTGGCTGACGGTTCTTTTTCTGGTTGCAATATTTTTATGTTTCGAACACCAAGGTCCATTCAAGTCGCGAAACTTTGGCAAAAATTGGAAAGTTATCGTAAAAGTCCAGTAAAAATGGGCTTGCTATTGGGATATTCAATAATCTTGCGATATATCCTGCATCGCTTGACTAGAAAAGCACTTAAAAAAAGAATTTTCAAATTAACCAAGGTTAAGATCCATTTTGTAATTATACCCTGGGGGCAGGCTGCCGTGGATGTGGATAAACCCGATGATCTCCACTTGGTTAATAATTTGATGTCTGACCGATCAAATTAAATCGATTCTTACACATTTCATTGGTTTAAAATCAAAAAATATTCCAAGCTTTTTAAAATATTCCATGTATTTGATATCGCATGTCAATCAAGAAACGCCTCACAGGCTGTCTAAGTATTTTTTTACCATCTATCAGACTATAGGGGCCAGCCTTACTTAATGTATGCACCCCTTGATTATATTCGCCAAATATTGAACCTTTATTGAACTGGCCTGTAATTCTTGCTTCAAATTGATCAGGGGTTAATTCAATAATGTTTAAAAATGTCAGTCCCCCTCCATACGTCAGGCTACAATCCTGTGTCGGTAAAATAATACCCTGAGATGTAATGACTGCATTACCACCAGGACGTGCACTTGAGGGGGAAATCCTTACGGGATTAAGTGAATGAGAATGCCATGTTCCTGCGAGACTTTCCGACCAGGCAACAGATAAAACGCTTTGCCGACTTAACCCTTCCCTTACAGGGGTATAAAACATCCACCATAAATCATTATAAAATAATACAGTCGGATCAATGGCCACTTCAGGAAAAGAAAAAGAGGATACCTTCTCCCAATGAAATGGAAACTCAACTGCTTTATATAAACTGGTTTCACCTGATTTGTATGCCTCTGGCAGCATGTAAACCAACCCCTGATCCTCAATTAACATTGGATAGGATAGATGCCAGGGTTTCTCCAATACAATTTTTCGATCAATAAGTGAAAGCTGTTGATCAAGAATTAATACCTCTATACGGCCATGACGATCTCTGTAATCATATGCTTCCGCAAAAACATATAGTTTATTATCTCTATAGAGGCCAAAAGGATCAGCAAGAAATTTGAACGTATCCTCCTCTTTTATCCAATGAATATCGCAAATATCACAAGCTATTACATCCTCAACCGGTGCCTTGACAATACCAATGCGCCATATATCCGTTTCAAAAATCGACATCAGAAATACAAATTTATTTTGCGGGTATTAAATTCAGTAATTCAAGGGGCTTCACAGCAAAAGGTTTTACCACGCGCATCAGATTCTGGAAATGTTCCGTTTCGCAATGCGCATCCAAAGCCTGTTGATTTGCCCAACATTCAATAAAAACAATTTTATTAGGCTTGTCACTTTGAAAATAGGCTGTATAGCTGTGATTTCCTTTTTCCTCTCTTGAACGAGAAACACACACATTCACAGCATCTGAAATTTTTGACCAGGCCCCTTCATCAATTTCCAGTATAGCAACCAAATTAACTTCCTGAGACATAATTTGTTCCTTATTTTTTAAATAAAAATAATACGTTTCATCTTTATCAGGTTTTTATCTTAAAATAGTAAATAATCTGATTCTATAAAAAATTAAATATTTCTGATAAAATTCACTATAATCACATGATTTAAATTCATTCAATCATTTAAGGTTAAGACCAATTATGAGTGACGCACTTTCACGTCGTTTTATAGCTGCACAAGAAATTGTCAAAAATGCATCTGAAATTGCCTTACAAATGCGGCCCAGTCCAGGGGGACCCCAAGGATCCCTCAAACATGCCCAAGACTGGTTGACCGAAACAGATGGCAAGATCGAGTCTTATATTTCAAAAGCAATTCAATCCCTCTTTCCCGAAGATGGTTTTCAAGGAGAGGAAAAGGGAAAAACACGTTCAGGGTCATTAAGATGGATTGTCGACCCTATCGATGGAACATCAAACTATGCACGTGGCAGAAATCGGTGGTGTATTTCTCTTGGCCTTATGGAAGAAAATGTTCCCACTCTCGGTATTATTGCAGCTCCATGCGTAAACGAATTCTATACTGCCCGTCTAGGAAAAGGGGCATTCATGAATGAAAAGCCCATTCATGTTTCCGATGTTAAAGATCCAAAAATATCCATGATTGAACTGGGCTGGAGTCACGTCAGTAAAATCGATGAATTTCTAAAAAATGCAGAAGCTATCTTAAAAACTGGCGCAATGATTCGCACTTTGGGTTCTGGCACCATGTCCCTCGTCGATGTTGCGAGCGGTAGACTGGATGGACATTTTGAAATGGCCATTAATTTATGGGATGTGGCGGCAGCACTCGTTTTGCTTAGAGAAGCTGGTGCCTGTATTTCACCTTTCTTGGAAAATGGTGGCCTTCATCAAATGACACCTATTTTAACCGCAGCTCCAGGAATTTCGGATATCCTCTCGAAAACACTTCATATGTCCTTATCATAAATCGCTTTTATGTTAAACTACCGATCTGTTTTTTCTTTTTCGTCAAACCTGAACTAAATTGTTAATCCTATGAAAAATAATTTCATCTTTAAATATGGTACGATGTTTTGCTTTTCAATGCTGTCAATATTTTCTCTTCAGCATGCCAAGGCCAAAACTGACAAAGTACAATCTATTGTGGACCATTCTCTTTTAACAGTTGAGGATGTCTTTGCAAATATTCCCACATCCAGCCGTGTCTATACCCGTTTAAAAAACGCCCGGGCAGTGATGATTTGCCCAAATATTACACATATCTCCCTCGTGTTTGGAGGCTCCGGGGGAGATTGTGTGCTTCTTTCTAGGGATGCAAGAAATTCTTGGTCCAGTCCTGCTTTTTACAAAATGTCAAGTGGCTCTTTTGGTATACAGCTTGGTGTACAAAATACAGAAGTCATGCTTTTCATCATGAACGAACGCAGTTTGCGCAAATTGTTGGACAGCCAATTTACAATGGGAGCCAGTGCCTCTGCAACAGCAGCAAAATCCAGTAGCGATGCCAACAAGGATACAGCAGATATTTATAACCTGCAAAAAGCATCAGGATTATTTGTCGGAGCCTCTCTAAAAGGATCTAAATTAAAAATTAACAGTAGTGCCAATCATAAATATTATAACCAGATTGTGGGACCAGAAGATATTGTCATGGCAATGCGCGTTAACAATCCAGCGGCAAACCGTCTACGTAAAATCCTGATCAAATATTCAAATATGGCAAAAACTGTCCAACCTGACAAAAAATCATCCAAAAATCATAATGTAGAGGATGATAATGGCGATACCAATACCAACGATGATTCAGGTGCGATTGACCTTGCCCCACAAAAAGGCTCCTCATCACATAATATTAAATCTGAAAATTTGCCCTCCCCTTCAAAATCCAGAAAATAAAAAAACTATTCTATATTTTAAAAGATAGTTTTTAAAAACTATCTTTTTTTCTCTGCGGCAACATTGTGATTATGTTCTGCAAGACTTGTTGAAAAACTATGTCCACCCGTTCCATTTGCAACAAAATATAATATTTTTCCTTCTGCAGGATGTGCAACAGCCTCCATAGCGGCTTCACCAGGAGAGCATATTGGTGTAGGAGGTAAAGCGCTGGTCCAATAAGTGTTATATGGGTTGACAATTTCCAGATCCTGTCGAGTTAGCCTGCGATCAAAATCATTTTTTCCATCAGTCAGGGCATAAATCACTGTGGGATCTGACTGTAATCGCATGCCAAGATGCAGGCGATTGATAAATACACGGGCAACCATGGGACGTTCGCGTTTTAAAGCGGTTTCCCGCTCAACAATTGAGGCAAGGGTAACCAAATCCTGTTGCGTTTTTATCTCAGCAAGCACCTGTCGTTCACCCCAGATTTTTTGCAGTTTTTTCTGCATTGCCTGTTGCATACGGAATATCATCTTTTCACGAGACATACCCCATTCATAGGCATATGTCTGGGGCAATACCGTTCCCTCTTCTGGTGGCTGTATCTGTCCTGTCATATAGGGGGCATCATTAATCAAATTCGCAATCTGATAGGCTGTCAGCCCTTCTGGAATGGTTAATTTATGCTGTACAGGTTTTGCATACCGCAAGATATCGATAACCTGTTGAATCGATGCCTGCTTTGGAAAAGAAAACTCAGCCGCATGTAACGTTCCGGCCTTATCTGTCAGCTTTATGCCACTACGAAAAATAAAACCGCCCCAATAGGATTGAGTGACAACCTTTTCTTTCTGAAGTTGGTTTAATATTGCCGCGACATTTCCCTTGGCAATAACCACATTTTTAGCATTATCCAAAGGACCGGGAGCAAAATAGGTATATTTTCCGTAAAAGAATACAGCAAGCAGGCATACAAGTAATGCACTGACCCCATATAACAATCGACGCATTACAATTTAACCCATGATATATCTTAGTAAATTTTCATATTCTTTTAAAAATCAGGCTCGCATTCGTGCCACCGAAACCGAAACTATTAGATAGGGCAGCATCAACTTTTCTTTGCTGGGCAGTATGAGCTATACGATCAATGACACTTTCCCTTGATGGATTATCAAGGTTCAAAGTGGGAGGTACCTCATTATTACATATTGATAATAGAGAGAAGATCGCCTCAACCGCACCTGCTGCACCTAATAAATGACCAATAGCCGTTTTTGTTGAAGACATTGCCAAATGTTTGCTTGCATCCCCAAACAACCGCTCGACAGCTTCAAGTTCAAGATCATCCGCCATGGTTGATGTACCATGTGCATTAATATAATGGATATCTTCCAATGATAATCCTGAATGCTTAATGGCCGATGCCATTGCACGATAAGCACCTTCATGCCCTTCTGCTGGAGCAGTGATATGATACGCATCACCTGACATGCCATATCCAGCCACCTCACCATAAATTTTTGCGCCACGGGCTTTCGCATGTTCATATTCTTCTAACACAAGAACACCGGCACCTTCTCCCATAACAAATCCGTCGCGATCCTTATCCCAGGTTCTTGACGCTTTTGTAGGTGTATCATTGAACCCCGTGGATAATGCTCTGGCAGAACAGAACCCTGCAATACCCAATTCACATACAGCCGCTTCCGCTCCTCCGGCAATCATTACATCAGCATCGCCAAGCGCAATCAAACGGCTTGCATCTCCAATAGCATGCACTCCTGTTGCACAGGCTGTCACTACCGCATGATTGGGCCCTTTAAAGCCATATTTGATGGAAACATATCCTGAAACCAAATTAATCAAAGCAGATGGAATAAAGAACGGAGAAACTTTTCGAGCCTGACCTTCATTAACCTTGATTGACGTTTCATAAATGGTTTGCAGCCCACCAATTCCTGAACCAATCATGACACCGGTAGCCATTTGATCCGCTTCATTTTTGGGTGTCCAGCCAGAATCCTCCACTGCCTGAATAGCCGCCACTAAACCCAATTGAATAAAACGGTCCATTTTCTTTAAATCTTTAACGGGGATCCATTCAGACAGGTTTAACCTGCCCTCTTCCTTTGAACCTTCAGGAACTTCCCCGGCAATACGTGCAGCAACACGTGATGCATCAAAACTTTTGATTTTGTCAATGCCGCTTTCACTTGCAACAAGTCTTTTCCAAACATTATCGATACCAATTCCAAGAGGGCTTACAATCCCCATTCCAGTAACAACTACCCTGCGGTGTGGCCATGAACTTGTACTCGTCATTAAATTATCCTGTAAGTTTTATGAATCGATAATGTTATAGACTTTTAATTAAGATGCTTGTTTCTGTTTTTCAATATAATCGATAGCATCCTTGACTGTTGCAATCTTTTCTGCGGCATCCTCAGGAATTTCCACATTAAAAGCCTCTTCAAAAGCCATAACAAGTTCAACTGTATCCAAGCTGTCCGCACCCAAGTCATCAATAAAGGAAGCTTCAGGAGTTACCTTTGATTCTTCAACACCAAGATGTTCAACAACAATTTTTTTTACTTTGTCAGCAATTTCACTCATTATATTCGTCCTTTTACAGCTATAAAGCTTACATGTTTATACTATATTACCAAAGTTCCAAAGAATTTTTAGAACTTTATACGATTTTATCACAACGGTATTGGGGAAATATCACATTTCCCCCAAATAACCAAGCAAAAGCAATATTATAATTTTATAAAATGTTCAAATGGTTCACAAAGCAAGGATCTTTACACCATATACATGCCACCGTTAACATGCAAACATGTTCCAGTAACCCAATCTGTCTCTTCAGAAGCCAGATAGACAGCTGCGGATGCAACATCCTCCACCTGTCCCATTCTATTTCTTGGAATTCTTTGTAATAATCTAGATTGTTGCTCTTCTGATAATACGGCAGTCATTGGTGTTTCAATAAAACCGGGGGCAATAACATTAACGGTAACGCCTTTTTTCGCCACTTCTAACGCCAGACTTTTACTCATAGCGATTAATCCGCCTTTTGCAGCTGAATAATTGACCTGACCAACATTACCAATAAACCCAATGATCGAAGCGATATTGATAATGCGTCCTGAACGCCGGCGAACCATTCCCTTTAACGCAATCTGACATAATTGGAAGGGCACAGACAAATCCACATCCAGAACCTCGGACCATTCCGATTCCTTCATTCGGATTGAAAGATTGTCCCGCGTTAATCCGGCACTATTAACCAGGATATCGACAGGTGCATTTGCCTGCCTCTCTGCATTCGGGATAAGCGCTTTTAAAGATTCCTGATCCTTGAGGTTGGCTGTTTGAACAAATGCGTTCTGTTCACCCAACTCTTTTTGAACCTCTCTTAAAACGTTTTCCCTGGTTCCCGACAAAACAACCCTTGCCCCTTGCTGAACAAATGCCTTGGCAATCGCTTGACCAATTCCACCCGAGGCACCAGTAACCAACGCTACCTTATTATCTAGTCTGAACATAATCTTCATAATCCTTGTGTTCTTTTAAAAAACAGAAAGAATTTTTGCAAATTCTTCAAGATCTGCAGGTGTATCAACAGAACAAACCTTGCTATCCCGTGCAGTACGCTGCATGATTTTAGACAAAACCTTACCTGCACCAACTTCAACAAAAAAATCAAATTCCTGATCAATCATATATCGCATAGTTTCTGCCCATCTTACAGAACCCGTTATTTGTCTAACCAATGAATCCCTGACAAAAGAAGAAGAATTTTCATAAGGGCAGGCGGTTATATTTGCAATAACAGGAAAATTAAATGGTTTGGGATTTGTTTTAGCCAAGGCATCCCGCATTTCCCGGGCAGCGGGTTCCATTAACGGACTATGAAATGGTGCTGATACAGGCAATTTAACAACTCTACGGATACCAGCTTCCTTGGCTATGGCTATAATCCGTTCAATCGCGTCCATATGCCCAGAAACCACAACCTGAGACGCGCCATTATCATTGGCAACTACAACAACCGAATTTCCCTGCGTGGCCTGTTTACATAAATCCTGAACCTGTCCAATCGTGACGCCTATAAGTGCAGCCATTGCTCCCTGACCAACCGGTACCGCATTTTGCATTGCACTGCCGCGCGTCCGTAACAAATTGACAGTTGTAACAAAATCAAACACATTGGCAGCACAAAGAGCAGAATATTCACCCAAGGAATGTCCTGCCGCCATTGAAACCAGATGATTGGCATCAATATTAAATTCTTTTTCCAAAACCCTGATTACGGCCATGGAATGTGTCATTAATGCAGGTTGTGTATTTTGCGTTAAAATCAACGCTTCCACAGGCCCCTCCATCATAATTTTGGATAATGGCTGCTTTAACGTTTCATCCAACGCTTCATAGACTTCTCTGGCAATTGGAAATGCTTCAGCCAATGCCTTACCCATACCAACATATTGGCTTCCCTGACCGGGGAATAAAAATGCACATTTCATAATAATGATTCCAATAAAATAAATTAAACGGCAGATCTTACAAAAAGCTGGTTAATACTTCGTAAAATTTCAAAAGTCTGCTTCCACAAAGGTAAAATACGGTGTTCCTCAATACCCCGTTTTTTGACAATCTCAATTATTTCTCCAACCGAACGGCGATTGTCAACAAGTCCCAAAAACCCACGTGCCTGTGCAGGTAAAGGAAGCATAATCGTCAACATTCCAAAAGAATAAGGAAGGAGATTGGATGGTAAAATCTGATTGGCAAGTATTTCTCCAGGCGTTTCCCGCATAAAAGGAATTGAATCAGAGGCACATGGATCAGCAAATTGTATATTATCTTCCGCGCGACGCACATACACAACATGCGTTGACATATTCCCAGCCAAAGATTCAGCCAGACCAGCCTGTGTTCTTATATCAAACTGCCTGAATTTTTCTCTAATCTTTGGATCTGTTATTAAATAAGCAGGATCATAACGCGCAGGCTCCACCAAACAGTTTACCGCCAACTCATTTTTATCCAACAGATCCCATAATTCGGCAATTTTATAGGATCGGTCACGCGGGTTTAATAAAAGATCATACAGACCAGCGTCACCTCCAGTTAAATGATCACCAAAATTTCCATTAAATCTGAGCCAGGCAGTCGATGGAAGATGCTTCATGATTCTTTTTGCAACATCCAAACGCTTTACTGGTGGATCTGACAAAGAGGTCAGTTTGGATAATGCTTCCTGCACCATATAAACACCAGTACGACCATAGGGAGCATAAACCATCAATCCCATCCCGCCGCCAGGATTTAGTTGTTCCCTTAATATTTGCAGGGCAGCAGCAGGATCAGGCAAATGATGCAAAACACCACAACAATCAATATAATCAAACAACCCGAGATTTAAATCTGGCAATTCAAGAATTGAACCCTGAACATAACGGATATTACTCAATTTCCGTGTAGCTGCCCGTTCTTTAACAATTTTCAAAACTGCCTCGGCCCGATCCAAACAGATCACTTCACCAGAACGTTGGTGTCGTGCCATTTGTTGAGCCACCATGATTGCTGCATCACCGGTTCCACAACCAGCAATCAAAATCCTTAATGGTTGCGTATAAGAACGATATCCTCCAAATACCCAATAATCAATTTCATTCAAATGGCTTGGACTGCCTATTAATAAGCGTTTGGTTTCATCCTTTGGATTGCGTTCGGGATACGGATAGGCCTCATATTGCCTTGCCAACCCCAAATCTTGCTGATCATTTTTATGGGCCATTACGCTCTTACAACCAATTTACCACGCTGCCAAGCTTCTGCCGCCTCATCGGCACTCATCCCCTGATTGCGTATTGCATTTTCCATGAACTGAACAATCTGATTACCCAACATCATTTCCTCAAGCTCATCAATCAAGTCACCCCCAAATCGCTGAATCCAATTGGGGTTTAATAGCATGGCCGCTTTTTGTTTCCGTATAAAAATATTCTCGGATTCCCTCAGACGATAAAAATTTCCTGAATCCGTGAACAATGCCGGTTCATAAAGCATCATTAACTCGGGTTCTTGTGAGTGGATTATTTCCTGATAATGAGTCAACGTCTCTTCATCTGCAATAGATTTCAATTGATAACCAGCCTCGATCAAACCATATTCTTTCATGATTTTATTCGCGAAAACCTGCAAAGTTTCACATACCGTGATTTCACGATGAAGAAATGAAGCCGTTATAAGTTGATCAATAGAACCCACATGTTCTTGAAACTTTTTTGGCAAAGCAAAAGAGATAGAGGGTTGATAAAGATTTCCAATCACCTTGAAATTCGGATTGGATTGAATGATATCGGCATGAATATCAGGCAACCATACACTTACAAACAAATCAATTTTCCCAGCAGTCAGCTCCTGAATCAAATCCTTACATTCACCGGTAATTAATTCTATATCCGTTATTCCATGGGCCTCTAACACACGTGTTATAACTGCTGCTGTTGCTTCATGTATCAAATTATCAAAAAAACCAAGCTTCAAAGAATCCATCCCTGTTAATGTCCCACTCTTGTTCAGAAAATTGTTATATTATAGATAAAACTTGTTTGGTATAGGCTTTCTGTTGTTTATTAATAATCATTAGTATCAATTTAGACAAATATCTTTGCCATTTTTCTGAAGGCATCCACCCAATAACCTTACAAACCATATTAACCACCCTGACAATATGATGGATTTTATATAATGACATGGCCTTTTCCATATAAAGGGCTATACATCGTTTATGATTATATGGCATTCCATGGGGCTCATTGGTGGCATGAAAGGCCGAGGCAAGCTCATCATCCTGACTTTCAATTATACGACCCAAGGCAATCCTGGCTCGTTGCAACCTGGAGAGCTTTTGAGATTTCAAATATAATTTAGCATAATCATAAAACAATTTATAATGACGATATTCATCTCCAGCAATCCGTCTGCATATCTCCTTCAGGACAGGTTCCTTTACATAATCTGCCAAGGCACTGTAATAAGATGAAGTGCCAACCTCAACCATAGCCCGGGCGATAAATTCTCCCGCCTGTGATCCACGGATTGAGTGATCCGTCTTTAAGTCAATTTTATAAAAATTTCTGAAACGCTTATAACTTTCCTGATAATCCCAAGCAGGATCAGCCATCATGGCCCATCGTCCCAATGTTTCACCATGTTGCACCTCTTCATCTTCCCATTTCCTGAAAAGCTTTGTCAATTCAGGATCATGACCAAATACATTAGTCAAATAAACCGTATAGTCTACACTATTTCGTTCAACAACAGCAGCTGTTTTTATCAAAGGAACAATATCAGCATCTATTAATGAAGGGTCAAATTTATCCCAGTTAACCTGTTCAATATCCCAATGTTTCATAGTGCCACGCTTTCCTTATCAATTTTATTTTTAATTCAGAAATTATAAAATGACTATAGTAAACCGTAGTATGAGAAAATGACTAGATATTTTTATTAAATTCAATAGTCAAAACAGGAATTAATCTCGGACTCTGAAATTGACGCCTGATTCCATCTTGGGTTATGATCCTTGTCAATAATTGCAGCCCTCACCCCTTCTAAAAAATCGGCCCGTTGGATAAGATGACTAATTAACAATAAATCGCGTGTTAAAACAGCTTCTTGAGTTGGTAATTTCAAATGCCAAGCTCTATAAGTTACCTCTAAAGAAAATGGACAAGCTTTTAATATAGTTTTAAAATCACATACGGCCCAATTATATTTACTTTTTCGCAATTTCTCAATAATCTTTGCTACAGAAGAAGCTTGATAAATATCAGCAATTTGTTTTAAAGTTTTATTATCAAATTCATAGGATTGCTTATATGTTGAAAGAAAAAAATTAATTTCATTTGGCTGTAATTCTGTTAATTTTTGTAAAAAAAGTTCTAATTCACTTGAATAAATCATATAATCTGCAAACCCCAACTTAATAGCAGTGTTACCATTAAAACGTTGTCCCGTTAACATAGCCCTTAATCCAGAAAAACCTGGAGCATTTTGAAATAAAAAAGAACTACCTGCATCTGGGGTTAATCCGATCATCACTTCTGGCATTGCTAAAATAGAACGTTCAGTAACAAAACGATATGTAGCAAACGCTCCTAATCC
>NZ_JAXOQA010000033.1:0-22152 GCF_047307945.1 Commensalibacter sp. A3DC
TTGAATTAATTTTTATTAGTTTTGGGAATTAAATATAAAAAAAAAAGGAGTAGTTATGTTTTTCAGTTTTAAAAAAATTAAACTGCCAGAAGAATTCGTCATATTGAAAAGTTAATAATCCAAAATTCAGAATATTGAAATCGAACCATAATGAAAATTTCTGAATTGTTATTCCTTTTTTATAAGTTGTTACAAAATTGATTTATATAATGGATGTTGAATGCTTTTAGATGAAAGCTATTTTCTTCTATTGTATCAATTAAAAGATATAACATATTTATAAATCTATAGAGTTTTGAATTCTTCTGTATTGTACGAAAAGGATGTGTTGCCGGAATGGTTTCTGCATTGATTAGACGGATTGTTGAATTTTGCTCACGTCATGCATGGCTTGTTTTTATAGTTTATCTGTTGCTGGCAATTGTATCTATTTTTGTAACAAGTAAGAAACTGGATATAACTACTGATACTACCAAGATGTTTTCCACGAAAATGCCTTGGAAGCAGCGATCGGACTGGATGGGAAAGAATTTCCCAAATCGAGAGGGAATTTTAGTTGCGATTATTGAGGCCAAAATTCCGGAAGAAAGGGAATTAAGTGCAGAAATTCTTGTTAATCAGTTAAATCAGGATAAAAAACATTTTTATTTTGCTAGTTCACCAGAAAATAATCCTTTTCTTGTTAAAAACGGATTGATGTTCCTTGATCCTCCAGTGTTGGATCAAACATTGAATACAATAATTCGTGCACAACCTTTTTTGAGTAGTCTTGCCGCGGATACTTCTGCACGAGGATTATTTGATACGTTGGGTATGGTTGTAGAAGGTATTAAGGAAAATCAGGTTGATCTGGAACAGTATAAAAATGAATTAAATGGATTTGCTAAAACATTAGAGAAAGCATCACAAAGAGATTTTGAACCTTTTTCATGGGAGAAAAGTCTTTCTGGAGAACTTTCAAGTTTGGCTGGTCGATATCAAATCGTAGTGGCAAAACCAAAAATGGATTTAACCTCCTTGCAACCTTCAGGGGAGGCTGTTGCGTCATTAAAAAAAGCAATTTCTTCCATATCATATGTTCAAAGAGGAGATGTGAAGATTCATATTACAGGAGATGCAAAAATCAATGATGAGGAATTTTCCACGGTCATGGATGGCATGGTTCTCGGTCTTTTTGCCTCTTTTGTATTGGTTGCGGGCTGGTTATTCCTTGCAGTAAAAACCTGGCGTATTATTATACCCATACTATATGTGTTATTGATCGGTTTGATTCTTACAACAGGTTTTGCTTCAATTGCGGTGGGCACGTTAAACCTTATATCCGTTTCTTTCGCAATTTTGTTTGTCAGTATTGCTGTTGATTTCGCAATCCAGTTTTCTGTTCGTTTCAGGGGGCAAGATATTCAAGCGGATGACAATACCAATAAAAGGCAATCAACTTTATTGGCATTGTCTAAAACAGGATATGATACAGGTCATCAGATATTTACAGCTTCTGTTGCAGCAGCAGCAGGTTTTTTGGCGTTTACTCCGACAAATTTTGTTGGGGTTAAGCAGCTTGGCTTAATTGCCGGCACGGGTATGATTATTGCTTTGATCTGCACGTTAACACTTTTGCCAGCCATGTTAACAATTTTACAGCCAAAAATAGTTCAAGCTATGGCTGGTTTTCCCAGATTGAAAAGTTTGGATAATAAATTTCGACATTATCGTTGGTATATCCTTGCTGTTTATGCAGTGATTGCTGTTATCGGCATTTTCTTTCTGGTTGATCAAAAGGTCAGTTTTGATGCAGACCCATTTCATACCAAGGATACCCATTCTGAAGGGATGAAGGCTTTACAGCTATTGATGAATGATCCGAATACTAATCCTTATACAGCAGATGTAATGGCTAAATCTCCTGAAGAGGCAAAAAAACTCGTAGATCAGATTGGTCAGCTTTCTTCAGTGCAAAATGTTATTTGGCTTGGATCTTTTGTTCCGGAGGATCAAAAAATTAAAATTCCAATGATCAGGGATGCAGCGTCGGTCTTGTTAAACACTTTGTCAAACACATCAATCAAATCCAGACCATCAGCATCGGAATTACGTCAGTCTATGCAGAAAATGTTGGATAAACTCAATTCGGTACAAAATACACTGACGTCTGATAGTCCATTGGAAAGAATACGTCTTGCATTGCAAAAAATTGTCAGTATGTCTGATAATGACCTCATGAAAATCAATGATGATCTGGTTCGTTTTCTTGGTTTTCAATTGCACCATCTGGAAATTATGTTAACGCCATCAGCCGTTTCTTTAACTGATGTTCCCAAAGAGTTAGCAAATGAATATCGAACAAAAGATGGATTATACAGGATAGAGATTTATCCAAAAGGCACAAATCTTGATAATGAACAAATTGCAACGTTTGTTAAACAAATTCGTTCCGTTGCTCCTGAAGCGGCCGGAACTTCCGTTGATATCATAGAAAGTGCAAATACAGTGGTTCATGCTTTTATTATCGCGGCGGTTATGGCGATAATAACTTTGGCCATCATTATATTTATCGCATTACGTCGAATATTGGATATGTGTCTTGTATTAATGCCTTTGATATTGTCAGGACTTATGACAATTATTGTGATTGTCTTAATCGATCAGCCTTTGAATTTTGCCAATATCATTACATTACCGCTTTTACTTGGAGTTGGTGTATCCTTTAATATCTATTTTGTAATGAATTGGCGTGAAGGACTATCGAATCCCTTATCATCGCCAACTGCTAGAGCGGTTCTATTTTCAGCTTTAACAACTGGAACGGCTTTTGGATCTTTGGCGGCTTCAGCCCATCCTGGAACAGCGAGTATGGGGTTATTACTATTGATATCCCTAGGATGTACATTGGTGGCGACATTAATATTTGTTCCTGCGTTATTACCCAAACGGGATATCGATAGGGAATAAATCTATTGGGATGTTTCATTCCAATAGATTATATAGAGGTAAGGGTTAGAAACAGGCCTGAATGAATTTTTGAAAAGCTAGAGCACGGTGACTAATTGAATTTTTTTTCGAATCAGTCATTTCTGCAAAAGTTAACGGATTATTTAATGGTTGAAAAACGGGATCATATCCATGACCGTATTGTCCACGGGGAGGCCAAATAAAATTACCGTCAACTTTTCCTTCAAATTCATATGTTTTACCGTTTGGATATGCAAGGGATAACACACAGATAAAATAAGCCGATTTATCAGGAATGGACTGTAATTTATCATGCATTTTTTGCATGGCCATAGAATAATTCTTATGGGGTCCCGCCCAACGAGCAGAATATAAACCAGGATCCCCATTCAATCCATTAAGGCAAAAACCGGAATCATCTGCCAAAGCAATCATGTTTGAGGCATAACTGGCTTGTAAAGCTTTCAAGCGGGCATTTTCATGAAAGGTTGTCCCTGTTTCTTCAGGTTCTGTCAGATTAAGTTCACCTGCCGAATGAATTCTTAATGAAAAATTGGAAAGTAATTGATGAATTTCCTTTACCTTGCCTGGATTATGGGTGGCGAGAACAAGTTCTGTATCACGAATAATTTTAGGTGGAAGCGAAAACATTTAAATTCTTTCATCATTCAAAAATTAAATATGTTTAAATGAGAATTATCTCTGATTAAATTATAATGCCATAATAATTTTTTTAAAATTAGAATAAATATAAGGTTATGATTTAATGTACAATAAAATAATATCTCAAGATTTATTGCGACAATTATTTTTAATATGATCTAATAAATTTCATACTGAATAGATAAAATTCATTATTAAAAATATTACTTTATATCATTCTGATAGATAATTTATTTTTCTAAAGTGGTATTTATTTTATAAATCATTTATTTTTAATAATTAATGAATGATCTATGATAGGAAAAAAGAATGCAGTCAATTGATGCGGCTTTAGCGGGTAATTTTCAATTTGATCACCAAATCAAGATCAATCGAATAGGATTTGGTGCGATGCGTATTGTTGGTAAAGGTGTATGGGGGGAACCTGAAAATCGTAAGGAAGTTATTGCAACTTTATATCGTACGCTAGAATTGGGGATTAATTTTATCGACACGGCAGATAGCTATGGTCCTTTTATTAGCGAAGAATTAATTTGCGAAGCACTTTATCCTTATCCGAAAAATTTATTGATTGGCACAAAAGGGGGGCACACCCGGCATGGGCCGGATATTTGGCGACCCATTGGCAGTCCAGATTATTTACGTCAATGTGTTTTAATGAGTATGCGTCGTCTAAAACTGGATCAAATCCGTTTATGGCAATTGCATCGTGTGGGGGAAGATACTTTTCCGGAATTACAGTTTGAAGCTATCGCCAAAATGCAGCAGGAGGGATTAATCGGTCATGTCGGGTTATCTGCCGTATCTGTAGGGATGATTAAACGTGCGTCAAAATTTTTCAAGGTTGCTTCCGTTCAGAACAAATATAATCTGGTTAATCGGGAATCAGAAGCCGTTGTTGATTTTTGTGATGAAAATAATATCGCTTTCATACCTTATGCACCTTTAGAACAGGGGGTGAAATTCACTGGTCCTGTTCTTGAAGAAATTATGAACAAAAAACACGCCTCAGCCCGTCAGATAGCGTTGGCCTGGCTATTAAAACGTTCAAAAATCATTGTTCCCATTCCTGGAACGGGTTCCGTTCAACATTTAGAGGAAAATACAGCAGCGGTGAATGTTAATTTGACGGATGATGAATGGACAAAACTTGATTTGGAGGGGAAAAAGATTTGGGATAAACAAAAAAAATCTGCAAAATTATATTTGTAAACTGAATAAAAGATCGACATATTCTTGGAATAACAACATAGTTGTTTTTTACTCATATTAAAAATGTTATATAAGAATAACTCCTAATAATCGAGTTTTCACAATTGATGTAGAGTTTTTTTTATGTCTTCGAAAAATTCTGATCCGTCTAATGCTGGTAATAAATATAGTAATTCAATTATAAAACGCCCCAGATACCGTATATGGCGGATGTTGGTTGGAATACTTGCAGGCTTGTTCCTTTTTATTCTTGCGGGAGGTGGATTATTTGCCTGGATAAAATATGAGGGAGCTGTACAGGATTTGCCTACTGTTGAGGGGTTGAAAAATTATGCCCCGCCTGTTATGAGCCGGATATATGCCAATAATGATCGTGTCATGGCAGAATTGGCATCAGAGCGGAGATTATTTGTTCCTATTACCCTTATTCCGGATCGGGTCAAGAATGCTTTTATCTCGACAGAGGACAAGAATTTTTATTCTCATGGCGGGATAGACCCCTTGGCAATTGTACGTGCGGTTGTACAAGATATGTTCCGTAAAACGTCAGGTAAGCGTCTGGTGGGGGCCTCAACGATTACGCAACAGGTTGCGCGTAATATGTTGCTTAACAATAAGCGGAATTTGAATCGCAAGATTAAGGAAGCTATCTTGGCAATTCGAATTGAACAATCCCTGACCAAAGATCAAATTCTGGAAATTTATTTAAATGAAATTTATCTTGGTGATGGTGCCTACGGGGTTGCTGCGGCCGCACAAACTTATTTTCATAAAAATCTTGATCAGCTGACCGTGGCAGAAGCGGCCTATCTCGGTGGATTGCCTAAATCTCCTTATAATTATGATCTTTATCATCATCCGAAAGCAGGGCTGGAACGTCGTAATTTCGTTTTGAGCCGTATGCTAGAAACTGGTGCAATCAGCAAAGAAGTCCTGAAACAGGCAATGGATGAACCCCTGCAAGTGACACAATCTGTTATAAGACGTGGACCTTTGGCAGGAACACAATGGTTTTCCGAGGCTGTAAGGCGTGATCTGATAGATCGCTATGGAATGGATAAAACAATGCAGGGTGGTTTGGAAGTTCATACGAGTTTGGATCTGAAAAATCAAAATCTAGCAACAAGGTTAATGCAGCAGGCATTAATGAAATATGATCGGCAACATGGTTGGCGAGGTGCAATAAATCATTTAAATATTGAAGATGGAAAAGAATGGAGTGATTTGCTAGCCAGACAAAAAAATCCTGCCGGGATATTGGATGCATGGCGTGTTGCCATTGTTTTGAATAGTAGTACGGGAAAAGTTGGATGGTTGGAGAATAAGAATGAGAAATTGGCTTTATTGGAAAATAAGGATGTAAGTTGGACAAAGCGTTCTTCTCATCCATTAAAAATGGGCGATGTTGTTTTAATTGAGCCTTTGGCTGATAATGGTAAAGTCGCCTTGCGTCAGGTTCCTCTGATAGAAGGTGCGTTAATTTCTGTTGATGTTCAGACAGGCCGCGTTTTATCCATGTTTGGTGGATGGTCATTTGCTGAGTCACAGTTTAATCGAGCGACACAAGCTCAACGACAACCAGGCTCTTCTTTCAAACCCATAGCTTATCTGGCGGGGATGGAACAAAATATTCCGCCATCTCAGATTTTTATGGATTCCCCTTTTTCAGCAGGTAGTTGGCATCCAAACAACTATGAAAAAACATTCTGGGGACCAACAGCGTTACATAATGGCTTACGTTATTCAAGGAATTTGGTCACCATTCGTTTGGCCGCTCAAGTCGGGATGAATGCTATTTCAAATTTGGCAATTGCATTAGGTGAAGTAGATTCAATGCCTAAGGTTTTACCTGCCGTTTTGGGTGCTGTGGAGACAACGGTTTTCCGTCATGCTGGTGCCTATGCAAGTATTGCGGCAGAGGGGTTGTTAACAAAACCAACCTTAATTGACTATATTCAGGATCGGAATGGAAAGGTAATCTGGCATTCAGATGTCTTGAAGTTGGAACATTCGGAAGATCCAGATAGGCTTCCCCTTATTATTGATCATCGTAAACGTGTTGCATCAGCTCAAAGTTCCTATCAAATTATAACCATGATGGAAGACGTGATGAAACGTGGAACCGGTATGTCGGCAGCGCGTGGGATAGATCGTCCACTTGCCGGCAAGACAGGAACCAGTCAGGATTTTAATGATGCGTGGTTTGCAGGATTTTCACCGGATGTCGTGACGGTAGTATGGTTTGGGTTTGATCAGCCAAAAACATTGGGAAAAGGTATGTCTGGCGCTGTTGTTGCCGCGCCAGTTTGGAATGAATTCATGAAAAACATTCTGGCTAATCGTCCCAAACTTGATTTTGCAAAACCAGAAGGTGTTTTTCTAGCAAGTTATGATACGAGTAAAGGAAGTGTAACCGATGCTTTCAAGGAAGGACAAACCCCGGGAATTAGCATCAATTTGAATAAGGGGGCAGCAACGGGTGAGTTGACAGCCCAGGATACAGGAGCTGAAAATATACCTGATTCTGAAGAGTCCATGGATAGTAATGAGGGGATTGTATCTCCATCTAATGAAGGAAGTGAAAAAAAGATTGGTGAAAAAACAGGTCAATCTTCATCTTCAGGTGAAGGGGAAGATATAGGTATGGGTGGATTATATTAAGGTTGACCTTGTATTTTTATTAAAATCTTGTTAATTGGATTAATAATTAATTGCATTTAAGGTAAATAAAGGAAACGAGTATGTCTGCGGAGAGTGATACACTCCAACAAACAATAGAGCAGTCTTTAGAACTGCTGAGGAGGCATCTTTGACTGGGATACAGCTAAAGATCGTCTAGCCGAGTTAAATAACCGCATTGAAGATCCCAATCTATGGGATGATGCGGAAATTGCGCAAAAGATTATGCAGGAAAGAACAGGGCTTGCCAATCAAATTGAGCGGGTTGAACGGTTGGAGCAGGATTGCAAGGAAAATCTTGACCTAATTGCGTTGGCTGAACAGGACAATGACATGGAAATTGTTCAGGATGCCTTGCAACAATTGCAATCAATGGAAAAAGAAGTTAAACGTCTTGAATTGGAAAGTTTACTTTCTGGTGAAGCCGATCGGAATGACTGTTATCTGGAAGTGAATTCCGGGGCAGGAGGCACGGAAGCGCAGGATTGGGCTGAGATGATGTTAAGAATGTATACACGTTGGGCTGAACAACATGGTTATAAGGTAACCATGTTGGAAAGTACTGAAGGGGAACAGGCGGGTATAAAATCGGCAACATTGCAAATAAGCGGGATAAATGCCTATGGGTGGCTGAAAACTGAAGCGGGAGTTCATCGCTTGGTTCGTATTTCGCCTTTTGATTCCGCTAAAAGGCGTCATACATCTTTTGCTTCTGTTTGGGTTTATCCAGTTATAGATGATTCAATTGATATTGAAGTAAATGAATCAGATTTGAAAATCGATACGTATCGTGCATCGGGTGCTGGCGGACAGCATATCAATAAAACGGAATCAGCCATAAGAATTACCCATGTTCCAACAGGAATTATTGTCGCTTGTCAAACGGATCGATCACAACATCGTAATCGGGCAACAGCAATGGAAATGTTGAAGGCCCGTCTATATGAATTGGAATTAAAAAAACGCGAGGAAGAGGCGGCACAGACAGAAGCCAATAAAACTGATATAGGTTGGGGTCATCAAATCCGTTCTTATGTTTTGGCACCCTATCAATTGGTGAAAGATTTGCGAACGGATGTGGAAAAAACCAATCCAGATGCTGTTCTGGACGGTGATCTGGATGATTTCATGGCAGCGGCACTGGCTTTAAGGGTGGGGGCAACACGTTCAGAAGCAAGTGCGAAAGCAACATGATAAAAAGGCTTTGTTAAAAACTTTGACTAATAATGATTTATCAGTGGATAAGTATTGAAGATGAGTAATTTCACAGGAAATGGAAAATGATTCATGGTTAATCTTAATCAACGTCATCCTATTGAATCTATTGGTATTTTAATTCTTGTTATTTTGTTTCATATTTTTGGAATTCTTGGATTATTGTTTCTGATGCATTCCAATAAAAAAGAAGATATGCCTGCTCCATTAGAAATAAGGGTTGTAGATGTATCTTCCGCCGCATCCTCAGCTTCCGCACAGGTTTCACAACCACCTGCACCGGAAATGATTGTTCCACCTCCACCAGAGATTGAGCCCCCCCCAATCAATACAGAAGCCTCTGTACAACCTAAACCGCCTAAAATTGTAAAAAAACAAGTCAAAAAAAGGGAACCGGCTGCCCAACCTGCAAAAAGCTCGGCATCCGATAGTCAAAATCAAGGGAATATGAATGGTACATCTGGTGAGGGGATGTCGAATACTCCAAATGATGGTCCTCCTGACAGAAGTGCTGGCAGCCGTGCACTTAATGGTGTTAAAATGAATTATCCTCCTGATATGGAAGCGGCGGGTAAGGAAGGTCGGGTTATACTATCCTGTGATATTGAAGCGGATGGCCATACCAATAATTGTAATGTAATTGAAGCCAAGGGAGGAAACTCGTTTAAAGAAGAGGCTCTACGCTATGTGGCTTCTGCCCGTTATCGTCCAGCCACACGCAACGGTATGCCAGTAAAAGAGAAAAACCATCGTCTTACAATCAGTTTTAAATTAGGTGCTGGATAAATGGTTCATTTATTTTGGATTGGATATGTCAAGCAATCACCTTAAATGCAAATAAAGATAAAATTTCTTTAAATTTAGTTACGTTAATGTCGAAAAATATGAATAAGTTTACCAAACAAGATATTGGGCAGACCAATATTGATAATCCGTACTCTCATGATATGAATTTTTATGACAAAAATTTTAGGGATGGTTTAGTTGACGCTTTAAATATTTGTAAAAATATATTTAAGGAACATGATCGTTATGTCATTGGGTTATCAAAAATCAATCCCAGAGCGTCACCCATTCGATAGCAGATATGGTATATAGGTTTGAAATGAACCTAGAATCAATTATAAGTTGATGGTGTTTCATATCAATATAAAAATAAATAACAATGAATATGTTTGTGTTGTCTGATGTTGTTTAAAGAAATTACTGCCCAGTAAAATTAACGAAGGAATGTGTTAAATATGGAAAAAAATAAAAGTTTATTTCGATTGATTCGTTTTAAATTCACTGTGATTGCCGCATTTTCTGGAATGCTTTGCCTGTCAGGTATAAACAATGGTTTTGCGCAGCAGCCTCAGCAAAATATACCAACATCAACTGTACATGATAACTCCGCTTCTCAACCAATGCAAAATTCAGCGGGTAGCAACGTAAATCCAGTCGTTTCTTCGACCATAGACAATCCAGTAAAACCGGAAGCTGTCCCTCAATCATCAGAAAATCCATATGGTTTAAAAGCTTTGTGGAAAGCGGGTGATATTGTTTCAAGGATAACATTGCTTGTGTTGGCAATAATGTCAGTAGGGAGCTGGTATGTAATCGTTGCAAAAATTGTTGTCCAAAACCGTGTGACGCGTGCTGGAAAAGAAGTGCGTGAAAAACAGTTCTGGCAACAAAACACTTTAAAAAAGGGTACAGAGAGTTTAGGTAGTAATTCTTCCTATCGATATATTTCTGAAAATGGTATTGATGCATTGATGCATTATGAAGGCTCCTTGCAGGAAACGATTGATTTATACAGCTGGGTGTCCATGGCCTTACATAGAGCGCTTGACAAGATACAGGGACAATTGCAAGGCGGTCTGGCTTTTTTGGGAACGGTTGGATCCACTGCCCCTTTTGTAGGATTGTTCGGAACAGTCTGGGGTATTCATCATGCCTTGACCGCCATTAGTATCGCTGGACAGGCTACATTGGATAAGGTTGCCGGTCCTGTAGGCGAGGCTTTAATTATGACAGCAATTGGTTTGGCTACGGCTGTTCCTGCTGTTCTGGGATATAATTTCCTGGTTCGTCGCAATAAAGTGATTATGGATCAAACTCGCAATTTTGCTGCAGATGTTCAAACAGTCTTACTTGGGGGAAACCTGAATAATAAAAAAGCGATCCCCGAGCAAGGAAAGAGAGGCCCATGAGCTTTAATTTGAATGGTAATCGTGGTGTGAGGGATTTTATCAGCGCGGAAGGGGATAATGATGAGGTGGTATCCGAAATCAATACAACCCCCTTGGTTGATATCATGCTTGTACTACTGATTATCTTTTTAATCACTATTCCTGTTGCCACACACGCTGTAAAGGTTGATATTCCAGAACGTAACAGTCATTTAACTCAAACCAAGGTAGGAAATATAGCCCTTGTTATTAAGGCGGATGGTCAGGTATTTTGGAATGAACAGCTATTACCTGATGATAATGCATTAAAGGCAAAATTGGCTTCGGTAGCATCTTTACATCCTCAGCCCCAAATTCAAGTTTGGGGAGACATACAGGCAAAATTTGAGAAAGTTGGTCAGGTTATCCAGGATTGTCAGCAAGCCGGGATCAGTCGGGTTGATTTTATTACGAAACCAATTAGGAAATAGTAATACGGTATAGGGTTAAGCCAGATTATATGATTGAAAAGGATATAGTATAATGCGTTCATTACGTTCTGGACATGCTCGCAGAATCATGATTCAGCAAGGTGAAAAGGAAGAAGAGGTCATGGTAAATATTAACACGACTCCCTTGATTGATGTAATGCTGGTTTTATTGGTAATGTTGATTATAACTATTCCTCTACAGACGCAATCCGTACAATTGGCCTTGGGAAGAGCAGTTCCAGTAAATGAAACAGAACTTCCAAAAACGGTGACAATCGGTATTGATTTTGATAATAGTTTGTCGATTGATGATACTGCTATTTCCAATGAGGATGCGTTACTTGATCGTTTTCGTGAAATAGCTGCTAACTCTGACCAGCCAGTTGTTGTCGTAAAGCCCAATCGATTGGCCAATTATAAAAATGTTGCCATTGTTTTGGCTGATGCCCAACGGTTAGGAGTAAAAAAGATAACAATTGCCAATCAACAGTAATGAATGAGGATAGATCGGGATATCAAACTATGAAACCTGTTTCTTTATTGCGAAATTTATGGATGGTGGCTTTATTGGGAACTGCTGGAGGTTTATATTCGGTTTCCATTGAATCCAAAGAAGTGGTAAGCAAAAAAATGGCTGCTCCTTTAAAAAACATAGAACATCTTATGAAACAGGGAAAGATTGCCCAGGCCAATGCTGCGCTTAAGGAAGTTCAGACAATTCCAAATCCTTCCACCTATGAAAAAAATATTATTGAACATTTGCGGATTGCTTTGGCAATCAAGCAGAATGATCTTGATGCAGCCTTTACCGGATATGATGAATTGATTAATTCCACACGTACGTCTGCATCCGAAAAAATTCAAATAAGAATGGCGCAGGCCAGCCTTGCCTATCGAGCTCGACAATATGTGAAGGCAATAGAATATATTAAACAGTATTTTTTGGTTGGTGGTACCAACACACACATGAAAACATTGCTGATCCAGTCATATTTTCTCAACAATAACTATAAGGAAGCAATGACAGCTCAGCAAAAACAAATAGATGAAGAAATAAAAAATGGTCAGGTACCAGCTGAATCCCAGTGGCAAATTATGGCTAATTGCCAAGAAAAACTTGGAGATCAGGATGGTTTGCGACATAGTTACACGCAATTGGCTATGCATTATCCCAAAGCCGAATATTGGGGGCATATTATGGCGGCACTATCATCCAGCCGTGATTTATCACCCTCTGTCAAACTTGAAATACTCAATTTGCGTTTTAACATGAATTTAATGAGGACCAGTGAAGAATATATGGAAATGGCGGAAGTGGCAATGCAAGCCAATATGCCGCATTTCGCATTGAAAATCCTTGCGGCTGGTTATGACAAGGGAGTATTGGGTACGGATCATAACTCGACACGTGTTATGAGACTTAGGAAATTTATTCGGGATAAAATTAACGAGAATAAATCAGCGTTACCTGCAAAATTGGAAGCTTTCGAAAAGGCACCAAATGGTGATGATATGTTGATACTTGGATATGATCAGGTTATGGACGGTAAAGGTCAGTCAGGTCTACTATTGATGAAGGAAGCACTGAAAAAAACGTTGAAAGATTCTAATGAGGCGTTGCTTCATTATGCTATGGCACAACTACAAGTTAACCAGAAAAATCAATCAATTCAAAATCTAAAATCTATTCAAGCACAGGGAGTTATAAAAGAAATTGCTGATTTATGGCTGATTAAATTACAGACAAAATCCTAAATCTTGAAATAGGATATATTGAAATACTAAGTAATTAATAATAATATGCTTTTTCGTGAAGAGGATAGTTTGCGATATTTTTAACAATTGTTTATTTATTTGTCTATTTTGATAAATCCACTTAAAAGGCATATTTCTTGATAGGTTTTTATTTGGGTAAAGCCTGTTTATTTAAGGTGGAGGGATTAAGGAACTGGGAATGCTTATTCATACGGAAGAAACACCAAACAGTCATGCATTGAAATTCATTTTGGGTAAACCGATCCTTGATTCGAACCAGACAATTGATTTTACGAATAAAGAGGCTGCAAATATGTCGCCACTCGCATTGAGCCTGTTTGATGTTGAGGGAGTGAAACGTGTTTTTTTTGGTCACAATTTTATTGTTGTAACCAAAGATGAGAAAGTTTCCTGGTATGGGCTGAAATCAGCGTTAAGTGCTATCATCATGGATTTTCTCTTGATGAAAAGACCCGTTCTCGATAAAACTTCAAAAGTCAATGTGATCGAGATGGAAGTTGCACCTGAGGATCAAGCGGTTGTTGAGCAAATAAAATGGATATTAGATACGGAAATTCGCCCCTCTGTAGCCAAAGATGGTGGCGATATCATATTTTACGGTTATAAGGATGGATGTGTTTATTTAAGAATGCAGGGATCCTGTCAGGGGTGTCCCTCTTCAGCAATGACTTTGAAACATGGGGTGGAAGTGATCCTGCAGCGATATCTTTCTGAGGTTATTACTGTGGAGCAAGTAAGAATTTAATTTTATTTGCTAAAGAAAATATTAAAGAGATCTACGTCTCGAATCAATTCGGATGAATGAATTGGAAAAAAGAAATGGATGAAAAATCTTCCTTGCCTATGGAATGTCTGGATCGTCTTTTTAATTTGGCACGGACTCCCAGGTCTTGGTTAAATAGGGATGTGGAATCTTCCGTCTTGTATCAGCTTTATGATTTGGTAAAAATGGGTCCAACTTCTGCAAATTGCCAGCCGGCTCGGTTTACTTTTCTTAGTCATCCAGTAAGTAAGGAAAAATTGAGACCCGCTCTTACAGACGGGAATATTGATCTGGCACTATCCGCTCCTGTTATTGTTATTGTAGCATATGATCCAATATTTTATGAAAAATTACCGATTTTATATCCAACGGTTGAATTGAGATCATGGTATGCGGGAGACATGCCATTTGCTGAAGAGACGGCTTTGCGCAATTCTACTTTGCAGGGAGGATATATGATTGTTGCAGCTCGCTCATTGGGGCTTGATGTTGCTCCCCTATCGGGTTTTGACAATACAATGGTGGATCGACTGTTTTTTGAAGAACAGGGTTGGCATTCCAATTTTTTGATATGTTTGGGATACGGGAATAAGGAAAATATTGGGGAACGAAATGAAAGGCTTGCGTTTGAGGAAGCCTGCTTAATGTTGTAAATCTATGAAAAACGATAAAACAATTTTAGTCATTAATGGTGCCTCTGCATCTGAGCAGGCACCTAATTTTATTTCTGTTGTTGTTAAGGATCAAATATATAGGTTGGAATGTGAAAAAAAATCCTTTGAACGAGGTGCCCCAGAAAGATTTCCAATCTATTTCAATGAATTTGTACGGAACGGTTATTTAGTCGCTAATAAGATTGATCTTATTTCTATTATTATTGGACCTGGATCTTTTACAGGATTGAGGGCTTCCATTGCATTCTCATTGGGATTGCAAACAGGGTTACATTGTCCGGTTGTCCCTTTACGCCGTGGTGAGGCGATTTTTCCATATATCGAAAAAGACTATTCTGGTAAATTAGTTTGGCATATGACCCTGGCCCGAAGAAATAGGGTATTTATTGAAACCAATCAAAAATCTGAAATAAAAGCTTTCGATTTTGTTGATATACCATGGCCGGAAGAAGAAGTTATTTTGTCAGGTGAAGCGTTTCCAATTATAGAACCTCTTATTCCAACAAAAGTCAATTGGCGCAAATCCTCTATAAATGAGGCGGATGCCGTTATGATGGCCAAGATTGCGGATCATTATGATCAGGGTGATAAAGTTACGAATAAACTCTATCCTTTATATATAGATCCTCCCAAAGCGAGTTTACCTGCTGGTGGACTGCGAAAAGCACCAAAATAAAAATGCCGAGAGAATGAAGTGATGCCAATACAATTTATTACAGAGGGAAATGGTTTAGAATATCCATTGGCATTATTACATCAATCCGCTTTTCCAGAACATGAATATTGGAAACCTGAAGATTTCAAAACACTGATGGCTTTACCTACACATTCTGCATGTGTCTATATGGATAAAGAAAATGTAATGCTGGGTTTTCTATTTTACTCCAAAATTATTGATGAAGCGGAAATAGTTACTTTTGCTGTTTCCCCCCCCTTTCAGGGAAGAGGGATAGGCAAGGCCATTCTTGAGCAATTTATAAAAAAAATGAAAATGGAAAACATCAGATCAGTTTTTTTAGAAGTTGCTGAAGATAATAAAAAGGCATATCAGCTTTATTGTAATTATAATTTTGAAGTTCAAACAAAAAGGGTTGATTATTATGGTAAAAATAAGAATGCTTATCTTATGCTGAAGTCTTTGTCCTAGAACGACTCTTGGTAAATAGAGAAATATATCTTTTTTAATGATTTGAATTAAGTTATAAATAGTTTGAAGAAAGCTATCTTTTGAAGTTATAATTTTTGTTGAAAATTGACTTGGCAATTGTCCGTATTCCAGTTAGGGCGCATATAGGCTTCTTTGTAATAATTGAATGAATTGTATGACACGTGAAAAAATGAATAATTTATCTCATATAGAACGGTTATGTATTAAGAAAGGTCTGAAAATGACCGGGCAGCGACGTGTTATTGCCCATGTTCTTTCGCATGCCCATGATCATCCCGATGTTGAAGAGTTATATCGACGGGCCTCAAAATTGGATAATAATATCTCTGTAGCCACGGTCTATCGTACTGTTCGTTTGTTGGAAGAAAAGGGTATTCTGGAAAAACATGATTTTGGTGGGGGACGTGCCCGTTATGAAGTGACTGAACAGGGAACGCATTATCATTTAATCGATGTTGATACTGGAAAAGTGATTGAATTTGAAGATCCTGAGCATATCAAGATGATTGAGATCATGGCGAAAAAATTAGGGTTCGAACTGGTTCAGCATCGGTTGGAACTGTTTGGGCGCCGTATTAAGACAGAACAAGATTCGTAATTTTTACAAGATATATATATAAATTATTTTGGTTTATGATTTATATAGAAAGAAAATATGCATAGGGAAAAGAGAAGCTGTTCTTTATCAACTTTAGAATTGAGAAGAGATAAATTTGTTGAATTACGTTCAGGTAGCCTAGGAGTCAGGTTGGCCGAGACAGAATCGGAAAAGGATGCAGCCCGAGCTTTACGTTATCGAGTGTTTTATGAAGAGATGGGAGCGATTCCTAACGAGAATATTCGTAATCTTAAAAGAGATTTTGATGAATATGATGAATTTTCAGATTATTTACTGGTAATTGACTATAATAAAATATCTGATCATGAGCGGGTCGTGGGAACCTATCGATTAATTCGAAAGGAAAATGCCGACAAGGCGGGTGGTTTTTACAGTCGTGCAGAATATGATCTTTCCGTATTACAGGAATATCCTGGCAATCTTTTGGAGGTCGGTCGCTCTTGTGTCCATCCGCAATATCGTAATCGATCCGCAATGCAGTTATTGTGGGAGGGAATTGCTGCCTATATTTTTTATTATCGAATAGATATCTTATTTGGTTGTGCCAGTTTCCCGGGAACAGACCCCGATCAATATGCCGAAATCTTAACCTATCTTTATCAAACTCAATTGGCACCCCCAGCTTTGTTAGTCAAGGCTTTGCCAGAGCGTCGTGTGGAAATGTTGCGTGTCGATCCGCATCATTTGGATCATTTTCGTTGCCGATTGGAACTTCCTCCTTTAATTAAGGGTTATTTAAGACTGGGAGGATATGTTGGGGATGGTGCTGTTATCGATCAGCAATTTAATACCACGGATGTTGCAATAATTCTTAAAACTGAACTCATTGCAGATAAATACTATCGTCATTATGAACGTCGTTTGAGAGACGCATTGGAATTTTGAATTATTCATGAAGTTTGAAAATTTATAAACTATTTTATAAAGTTATTTCATATATTAAGAAAATGGATTTTCATTTGGATAAATGGCATGACTTAAAAGGATGGCAAGGAGTATTGTATCTCACAGGTTTGGGAGGAATATCTGCCTTGGCTTTTCCACCCACCTATTTTATATTTATTTTATTTTTTTCATTTCCGTTACTTCTGCATTCAATTGATCGTTCCAAAAATTGGAAATGTGCCCTGATGAAAGGGTACTGGTTTGGTTTTGGTTTGCATACAATCGGATTATCGTGGCTTGTAAATGCTATACTGATACGGGCACAGGACTTTTGGTGGCTTGTTCCAATTGTATCTCCATTATGTGCGATATTACTTGCATTATGGACGGGTTTGCCTACGCTTTTCTATTATTGGATAAAGCCTTCAAAAAAATTGAAAATTTTTGTTTTCGCTGGTTTATGGTCCGTTTGTGATATGTCCAGAGCGGTGATGTTGCCGCCTAATTGGTGGAATCCTGTTTTGACAGGTTTTCCATGGAATCCTTTGGCCAGTACCTGGGAGATCCCTGGCAGGATAGGGGATATTTTTATCCAGACCGTTTCCCTTATTGGGGTGGATGGATTGACATTGATAACGGTTATTCTCGTCTTGCTTCCATTATATGGAAAAAAAGGATGGATGATTATCGCTGGAACTATTTGTGGTTTGGCTTTGTTTGGTTTTTACCGTTTGGCAGAAAAACCGCCTATTACAGATAATAATACACCTATTGTTGCCTTAATTCAGGGAAATATAGCTGAAGATGACAAGATAGCGAATACAGATCCTCGCCGAATTTTCCAGAAATACATGCAACTTACTTCGGATGCGATTGTTCAGGCGGTAACCTTGCGTCAAGAATTGGGGCAGTTTGAAAGACCTATTATTTATACCTGGCCTGAAAGCTCTTTTCCAGGGAGTATTCAATATGATGACGCAGCGAGAAAAGTTATGATGCAAAATAATCCAGATGCCTCTTTCGGTATTATAGGAGCCATCACCCAGCAAGAATCAAATGTTCTTTACAATAGTTTGGTAGTTTTAAGGCAACCGGATGGAGCGATTGATCATGTATATAATAAAGTGAAATTGGTACCTTTTGGTGAATCCCAACCTTGGTATATTCCATTTCATGTTGTACCTGGACAGGTTTTAACACCAGGTGAGGGAAATGTCACATTGAATTTATCAAGAGTAAGTTCTTTTGCACCATTAATATGTTATGAAGTTATTTTTTCGGGACAGATTCTTGATTATAAAAATAGACCAAAATGGATATTGAATTTAACAAATGATGCGTGGTATGGAAATTCTGCCGGTCCTAGGCAACATCTTGCTGCGGCAAGATTGCGTGCCGTGGAGGAAGGAATTCCAGTTGTGCGTGTAGCAAATACGGGAATATCAGCAGTTTATGATTCTTATGGAAGAAAAATAAGCCAGATTGACTGGGGCGTCAAAGGAGTAAGGGCGGTTGCGTTACCAGGAGCTTTGTCCTTTACGTTGTTTTCGTTGGGACATCGTTTTATTCCTTTTTGTTTGTCACTTATTTGTATTTTTACAGGAGTAGCAGGCAAATTCCTCTCGAGGGGGGAAATAATTAACTAAAGGGCTAAAGAACAAGGTTGTATGGATGGAGAATATTCGTTTAAAGTTGAATTGGTTTAAATTCAACGTTTTTTTACCAAATATACAATCTTTTAAATGGTTATACGCTCCTAAAAAAGAAGCCATTTTTTTCTCATTGCGAACAATCATTGCCTCTTTTCTTGCTTTGGCAATTTCCTTATGGATGGAAATGGACAGCCCCAAATGGGCTGTTATGACAGTATGGATTATTTCTCAAACCTCTCGGGGAGAGACGATAACCAAATCAAAATGGCGTATTGTGGGAACCATAGTCGGAGTTGTTGTTTCGGTTTTGATTGTTGCCGCATTCCCTCAGCAACCATTTTTATTTGAAATATGTCTGGCTTGCTGGATAGGGGGCTGCTGTTTTTTTGCAAGCCTAATCCGTAGCTCTAGTTCCTATAGCGTTGTCTTGGCAGGATATACCTGTACAATTATCGCTTTTACAGCAAGTTCTGATCCTGAAAATGTGTTTATGCTGGCAATGTCCAGGGGCACTTATATTATTTTAGCTGTATTGTGTCAGGATTTAGTTGAACGTATTTTTGCTTATAATCAGGAGAAACAAGCTCGATCTAATATTGAGAAGAATATGTTAATGGCCATAACAGGAGCCCTTAATGTTATCAAGGATGTTTTTAATGGTGATTATCAGGCTGTCTACCGGGTAAGGGAAACCTTTTCTGCTATTGCTGCAACAAGAAATACCCTAGAATTCAGAAAAGCTGAAATGACTGGTAACGATCATATGATTGACCATGTTCATGCCACTTTGTTTTCTGTAGTCATTGTTTTGACTAGATTAATGAATCTAGTGCTTTACATGCGGGAATTCAAAGAGGCAGGAAATGACTTCCATAGTATTTTTTCGCAAGTTCATACTTATGTTCAATCTCTGATTCAATTTATAAATAAGAATATGGATTTTAGAGCGCATATGCAAAAGCTTGCCGATCTTCGTTGGGAATGTCGACAGATTATTGCCAATCATATTTTTCATGATACGGCTTTAAACTATTCAGATCGTGAATCTATTGAAAAACAGTCTTTTCTACATCAAAGAATTTTATATCGGGCTTTAAGTGAATTATTGGGCGAGTTGGAAGTGGTTTTAAGGGAATACAGAATGGTTCACAATCCTCCCCTGCATGACCGTTTTACATTTAGAATGCCTCCACTGTTTAATTTCAGATTGGCCTGGTCGAATGGATTGCGTGTTTTTTTGGTGGTGATTTTGTGTTGTCTGATTTGGGAAGTTACTGCCTGGCCTAATTTTACAAATGCTCTCGGATTTTCCTGTATGATTTGTGGCCGCCTATGCCTTTTTGAAAATAGTTATAAATTTTCATTGGATTTTCTAAAAGGCACAGTTTTGGCCATGATTGTCAGTGGTATTATGAATGTTACTTTAATTGCGTCAGCAAATACGATTGAGTTGCTCTGTATCGCTTTTTTCATTCCAGCTTTTATCGGGGGATTGGCGATTTATAATTTGCCAACCCGTGGTATAGGGATGAGTTTCACAATCTTTTTATCATTGATGCTGGTTGTTGATAATCAGGATAAAATGAACGAACTGACTTTTTTCAATACGGCTTTTGCCACTGTGGCAGTGGCAGCGATTGCTATTTTTTCATTCCGATATATCGCACCATATTCACCAATTCAGGTGCGAAAATCAATTCGTCAAAGAATGATAAAAGATATTCATACCCTGCCAGTATTATTGACCATTCCTCCGGCAAGAAAATGGCTTGCGGTAACGACGGACTGGTTTGTTTCATTGATGAGGCAGTTTGACCCCACTAAGGAGCTAACACTGATTAGACGGTATAATCAAGGTGCATTGGCGGTAATGGTTATCGGGATTAATATTATTGAAATGAGAAAAATGATCATTCATGACATTTTACCTGAGGATGTCAAAAATCAATTGCGTGTTGTTATTAGAAGAATAAGTCATTTTAAAGGAGGGCATCATGTCAGGACTGTCTTGATCATTAAAAGTGCTATTCGACGTTTACAGTACAGGGAAAGTCATGAAAAGAACCTTGCACAAAGACTTGAAATCGGTACGGCAATTGCATGTTTAATACCAATACATTATGCATTGGAAAAAAATCTTACATTTTTCAATTTATCATACAGTGATAATTAATGTGCCCCTGTTATGATTAATAATTTTAATTATTGAATAGAGTAAATAAAATTATTTGAATGGTATAATTTATGTTTATTGTTTCCAATCTTTTATTTTTAATGATTATTACCATAATTTTACTGTTTTACAGTTATGTTGTCGGATATCCATTTGCCAGAAAAGTAAATAAATACGGATCTTTTGAATTATCTTTCCCTTTGGGTATCGCTATTTTGGGAGTAACTGCATTATGGATCAATAATTTATTTAATATTGGAACATTTCAGGCCGCTATAATATTTTTATTTCCTCTTGTTTTGACGTTTTGGATCAATAAACCGAGTATTGAGTGTTATAAAAAAGGTTTTTCTGACAAACCGATTATTATTTTACCTCTGATTTTGTCATTTATAGCAGTATCAGGTGTTTTTATCAAAATAAATGGATCTGATGTTGGGATTTCTACACCCTTATTTGACCATATTAAAATAGCCTTGGTTAATTCAATTGTTAGGGATGGCTTTCCTATAATAAATCCTTTCTGTATTGATCCATCTGCAGGGGAATTATTTCATTATTATTATCTTTTTTATTTATTGTCAGCAAATATTGTTGTATTTTTCCATTGTTCAGGTTTAAATGCCGATATTATTCTTGCTTTTATTTCTGCATTTATTTCTATATTTACTTGTTTCTATTTATTAAGTGAATTATTTTCGAAATCTATTAATAAAAAAAAAGGTCAATACTTATTTTGTTTCTTTTTATTTTCTGGTTCGATTGTTCCTTTTGTCGATTTATTGACTGGTTATGAACTTTTTAAAATTCTATCAAATGTTCATCCCCTAGAATCATGGATTGTTCAAGCCGCTTGGGTGCCACAACATCTCTTGGCTGCATCATGTTCAATTCTGGCCTTATTTTTAATTGGCGCAAGAAATTTAAATAATAAAATAATTTTATTTTCAATTATTATTTTGGTTGGTGCCGGATTCAGCTTTTCGGTATGGGTTGGGGGGCTTACATTTGCCGTAACATCATTAATGATTTTTGTTGAACAAATAGTTGGGAAAAAAAATAAAAAAAATGTGTTAATTA